>JAHHRQ010000054.1 GCA_020025715.1 Oscillospiraceae bacterium
ACGGCCTGCCGGGAAGCGACAGGAGGACATTTCTGGGACGGTATTATTTTGTAATGCCTGTACGGGAAATTGCAAAACGTCAGGGCAGCAGCATAAGTCAGGTAAAAATGAGCCTGTTTCGCACAAGGAAAAGACTTGCGGAGTATTTGAGAAAGGAGGGCCTATGTTAGATAAATATGAGCTTTTCCGGGCTGTGGGAGAGGCAGACGGAAAGGACATAGAGGATGCGGCGGAGTTTTTCGGGTATACAGGGAAAACAAAAAGCCGCAGTATAAGAAAATTCAGCCGAACATTGCTGATAGCCGCTATAATTGTGAGCCTTCTGGCGGTGACAGCCTCTGCCATAGGCGTTTCTGCCCATATAAAAAAGCAGCAGGAACTGCGGGAACAGTTCCAAATTGAGGAAAACAATGTGGGAAGCTATAAGGAATACCCCGCCGATAAGCTTGAAACCGGAGAAAAGACCGTCACTGTTCTCTCCTGCCTGAATGAGCGGGATTATATGAATGTGTATCTTGACCTTTCGCCGGTGGAGGAGGACGAGCTTAAAAAGTTTTTCTTTCCCGTTAAAAAAGCGGGAGTTAAAAGTATCCACAGTTTCGGAGCCGAGGCGGTAGACGAAAACGGAGAGGCTGTTGATTTAGTGTCAGTAGATTATCTGTTTACTGAGGATACGGTATATTCTCATAATGACTATGAAAATTCGGAAGATACCATTGACGGAAAAGTATATAAAGACAGAAAATTAAAGCCGGAAGCCAAGATGCGGGAAGCAATGCGGCAGGCTTATGATAAGGAGAGCAAAACTCTGAGCCTGACAGCTATGTTTTTTGTAGGCTATACAGGAGAAAAACTGCCGGAGGAGATTAAGTTTAAGCTTGTTGATTATACCAATTTCTATAACGGCAACACAGGTGCTTTCCTGTATGGAGAAAAGGGCGCGGAAATGCCGGAGGTAATTATAGAGCCTGCACCTTATGAGAATATGAAGCTCTATTTCCCCGAACCCATAGTGATAAAAGACGAAGAATCCGGCATAGAGCTTCAGTATATAGGCATGGAAATCTCGGCTACCAGAGCAATCTGGCTTATGCGCTCCAATGTATCCGACAGGGTATATTACGGCGTGCGGGATGATGAGTGGTGGGAAATTCAGGAAAATTATCAACAGCTTCGCTTGGCCGCTGAGGACAGCACTAAAGTGAACTTTGATGACGGCACTTCCGTTACCCCCATCTCCGAATACGGAGATTATATAGACGGAGTGCTCTATTCCGGCGGAGATTTTCAAAAAACGGTAAACATAGATAATATTGTGAGCATTACCGTAAATGAAGTTACATTTCCGGTGTCGGAGTGCAGAGACAAGCCGGAATAAAAAATGAAAAATCCCCCTGATGCAGTGCATCAGGGGGATTGCTGTTTATAAAATCAGAGAACCTTTTTAATAAATCTCTGCATGTCCTTTTTGGATGCCAGAATAAGCAGGCTTTCGTTTGAAGCAAAGATGTGGGAAGGCTCAGACAGGGGAGTGAGAGATTCCATAACCTTGGTGGCCAGAATGTTCAGGTTGTACTTTTTACGAACATCCACGTCCAGAACAGATTTTCCTATCCATGATTTAGGCACGGGAGTTTCGTAAATTGCGTACTCATCGGAAAGCTCCATGTAGTCGAAAATGTTATCGTTGGAGTATGTAACGGCAGTCCACTGAGCCATCTGCTTTTCCAGATAAACAACATCGTCTGCACCGTTGCGGAGCAGGAACTTTGCGTGGGTATCGTCGGAAACGCGGGCCAGAACGAACTTAGCGCCGCAGTCCTTTAACAGAGAGACAGTTTCCAGAGAACTCTGGAAATCGTCGGCAATGGTGACTATACATAAATCAAAGTTTCTCACACCCAGAGACTCAATGAAGCGCTCGTTGGTGCTGTCGCCTATCTGAGCATTGGTGACATACTTTAAAGAGTCGTTAACCAGTTCTTCGTTACGGTCAATAGCCATAATTTCGTCGCCCTGCTCGCTGAGAGCCTGAGCAACGTAACGGCCGAAACGTCCTAAACCTACAAGTAATACAGATTTCATTTTTTCCTCCTTAGCCAATGGCAACCGGTTCCTGCGGGAACCGTGATCCGTCAGCCCCCTCGCCGGAGGCCACAGCATAGATTAGTGTAAGACCGCCTACACGGCCGAAAAACATAAGACAAATCAGAATAATGTGGGAAATAGTTGAAAGGCCGGAAGTTATGCCCAGAGAAAGACCGACCGTTGCGATGGCGGATGCAGTCTCAAAGAGAGCGGACATAAGCGGAACCTTATCAAAGCAGGTAATGAATATGCCGGAAGATAAAAACAGCAGGAGATAAAGGGTGAAGATAGCCGCTGCATTTCTCATGGACTGGGCGGAAATGCGCCGTCCGAAAGCGGAGGCGTTTTCTCTGCCCTGATAGGTTGCCCGGATGCACAGGATTATTACGGCAAAAGTTGTCATCTTAAAGCCGCCTGCGGTAGAACCGGGGGCGCCGCCTATGAGCATTAAAAGCAGGGTTATAATCTGACCGCCGGAGCTGAGATTTGTTAAATCCACGGTGTTAAAGCCGGCAGTTCGGGGAGAAACAGTCTGGAATATGGCGGCAGTTGCGCGCTCGCCTGTGCTCATATACTCCCACTGGGGCAGGCCGAATTCATAGAAAAACATGAACAGGAAGCCGCCGCCTATAAGGATGAGGGAGGTAAAGAGGATAAGCTTTGACTGGAGAGAGTAGCGGGCAAACTTGAATTTATATTCCTTAATATCCTTCCATGTCATAAAGCCCATGCCGCCTATGAAAATGAGCATTACCAGAGTGATGCTGACAAGGGGATCGGCGCTGTAAGAGGTCATGGAGACGCAGGGTTCACCGTTTACACCCATAAGGTCAAAGCCTGCGTTGCAGAAGGCGGAAATTGAGTGGAAAAGGGAAAACCATATTCCCCGCCCTATTCCGTACTGGGGAATAAAGCGGAAGGCCATTAAAACAGCACCGGCAAGCTCCACAAGCATGGTGGTAAAAAGTATCATGCCGGTCATGCGGACAATTCCGCCAACCTGAGGGGCTGCAATAGATTCCTGCATTATCCAGCGCTGACGAATTCCGATTTTTCTGCCGGAAAACATCATAAGGATAACGCCCACCGTTACAACACCCATGCCGCCTACCTGTATTAAAAGTATAATAACAGCCTGACCGAAGCTTGTCCAGTACTGGGCGGTGTCTTCAATAATGAGTCCTGTAACGCACACCGCGGAGGTGGCGGTGAAAAGTGCGGTTTCAAACGGAGCGCTGCCGGGGTCGCGGGAGGAAATGGGCAGCATCAGTAAAATTGTTCCCACAGAAATCATAAGGAAAAAGCAGATTACGATTATCTGAGCGGGGCGGAGTCTAAAATTTCTTTTCATATCAGTTCTTCCAAGTGTGCTTTGAGAAAAGCACTAAAATCGGGAATATTTCCAGTCGTCCCAGCAGCATGGCGAAGGACAGGACAATTTTTGACGGGTAAGAGAAAATGTCAAAATTTCCCGTAGGGCCTACGGCGGAAAGGCCGGGGCCTATATTCGACAGGCAGGACAGGGAGGCTGTGAAGTTTGTGGACAGGTCAAGCCCGTCAAAGGAAACGAGGAAAGTGCTGGTTAAAAGCAGGAACATATAGAGAATGAAGAATACGGAAACTGCACGCAGTGCGCCGTTATCCACTCTCTTTCCGTCCAGCTCCACACGTCCCACGCTTCTGGGTCTTATCATCTGCTTTACTTCCCTTGCAGCGGATTTTGCAAGGATTGCAATACGGGAAACCTTAAGTCCGCCGCCGGTGCTGCCGGCACATGCGCCGGAGAACATCAGCAGGACTATAATCCACTTGCAGTATTCGGGCCACTTGTCAAAGTCCACGGTGCAGAAGCCTGTTGTACTTATTATAGTGGCAACGTTAAAGTAGGCGTGACGAAGGGCGGTGAGAAATCCGCCGTACATTTTGGTAATACCCAGTGCCAGCGCCAGAACAGCTGCGGCAACTATACCCAGATACCAGTGAAGCTCCTCGTTTTTGAAAACATCTTTTATTCTGCCTATAAGCAGGAGAAAATACATGTTAAAGTTAACGCCGAACAAAAGCATAAAGGTAGCCACTACCATCTCTATATATACGCTGTTGTATGCGCCGATGCTGGCGGCTCTGGTTGAAAATCCGCCGGTTCCGGCTGTTGCGAAAGCGTGGAGCAGAGCATCATAAAAGCTCATGCCGCCGCAGATCAGTAAAACAGTCTCAAGAATTGTAAGACCGATGTATATAAGATAGAGAATAGAGGCTGTCTTTCTGGCGCGGGGAACAAGTTTTCCGACCGTAGGGCCGGGAACTTCCGCTCTCATAATGTGCATGGAGTGTTCACCGCTCATGGGCAGCACAGCCATTATAAACACAAGAACGCCCATACCGCCGATCCAGTGTGTAAAGGAGCGCCAGAAAAGGTCGGCTCTGGGCATAGCTTCAATGTCGTTTAAAATTGTAGCGCCGGTGGTGGTAAAGCCGGAAACGGTTTCGAAAACCGCGTCAATGTAGTTCGGTATGCTGCCGGATATTACAAAGGGCAGAGCCCCGAACATTGACATGAGAATCCAGCCCAAACCCACTATAACAAAGCCCTCTCTTGCAAAAATGCCGGTGCTTCTGGGCTTAATGCTGGAGAAAATCAGGGCGCAGAGGGCGGTTATAACTATGGTTATAACGAAGTTCAGCACATTTTCGCCGTAGCATAAACCGGCGATAAGCGGCAGGAACATCAGCCCCGCAAGACAGAGAAGTAGAAGGCCCAACACCTTGAAAATCATTCTGTAATTCATCAGCGCGCCTCTAATATTCCGTCCAGATCCTGAAGTCTTCCGGCGGAGGTGAATATTATAGCATGGTCACCGGCTGAAATTTTGGTGTTACCGTCGGGAATTATGCTCTTGTTGCCGCGGATCAGGGCACTTATTATAATGTTCGGTTTAAGTTTAAGGTCTTTGAGGGGGTGACCGACGCATCTGGAATTTTCGCTTACCTTGAATTCCAGAGCCTCCACCTTGCCGTCGGCAAGACGGTAAAGGGTTTCCATGCTGCTGCCTACGGAATTGCTCATAGCGCGGACGTAACGGGCAATCTGCTGGGCAACGATCTGCTTGGGGGTGACTATACTGTCCAGGCCTGACTGCTCTAAAATATCGGAGAAGTGGGCTCTGTTTACTTTTGCAACTATCTTTCCCACATTGCAGCTCTTGGCGTACATGGAGGTTATAACGTTGTCGCCGTCATCGCCGGTAAGGGCAACAAAGGCGTCGGTGTTTAAAATGCCCTCTTCCATTAAAACATCGCTTCTGGTGGCGTCACCGCAGACGATGTGGGTTCCGGGAATAAGGTCGCACAGATCGTCGCAGCGCTGACGGCTGCGCTCTATAAGGGTAACATCCATGCCGCAGTCGGAAAGCATACGGGTAAGGTAGATAGATGTGCGGCAGCCGCCCATTATCATAACCTTTTTTACCGGCTTATGGTACAGTCCTGAGGCAACGAAGAAGCGGCGCAGCTCTTTGGCATTACCGATAATGCTGAGCTTGTCCCCGCTTTTGAGTACAAAATCACCGTTTGGTATTATAGCCTCTCTTCCACGTTCCACAACGCCTACAAGCACCTTGGAACCGTAGCGGGCAGGCAGGTCTTTAAGCTTCATGCCGTCAAGACGGCAGTTTGAAGCCAGCTTATGCTCAACGATTTCAACGCTTCCCTTTGAGAAAGCATCAACTCTTACGGCACTGGGGAAGCGGAGAATGCGGGAGATTTCTCTTGCACACTCAAATTCCGGATTTACCGTTACGGAAAGGCCCAGAGCTTCGCGGAGAAAATCCGTCTGGCTCAGGTACTCCGGGTCACGGATACGGGCGATAACATGCTTTGTGCCCAGTTTTCTTGCGGAAATTCCGCAAACCATGTTTACCTCGTCATGCTCGGTTGCGGCCATCAACAGATCCGCGTGATCTGCGCCGGCCTCCAGAAGGGTTTCGGAGTTGGTAGCGCTGCCCTCCACACAAATTACATCAAGAGTGTTTGATAGAAGGCTGATAGTGTCGGGGTCACGATCGATAACGGTTATATCGTGGCCTTCATCGGAGAGAATTTCGGCAACCGAGTGGCCGATCTTACCTGCTCCGGCGATTATTATCTTCATATATCTGCTCCATTCTGCCTCTTTACGGGCTAAAACGAATATACACGCGCTATTATACCATTGCAAATGAAAAATGTACAGTGCGAGACAAGCGCTTTGTTGAATATTGTAAGTAGATGTGCTAATCTATATAATATTCAAAATTAAACAGGAGATTCAAGGATATGTTTGAAGGATTTACAAAGGAAACCAGTGATTTTCTGTGGGATCTTACCTTTAATAATGAAAGACCCTGGTTTCTTGAACATAAAGCGCAGTTTGAGCGCTGCTTAAAAAAGCCGCTGGAGGAACTTGCGGGGGAGACACAGGCGCTTATGGATGAAAAGTTTCCCAAGTATAACTGGGACATGCATGTGTCCAGAATTTACAGGGACGCCCGGAGACTTTTCGGAAGAGGCCCTTACAAGGAGAGAATGTGGTTTTCCATGCGCCCCTTTGAGGCAGGAGACGAGGCACCCAGCCTGTATTTTGAAATCGGTGCTGCCGGATACCGCTACGGTATGGGCTTTCACGGCGCCAGAAGCGCAGATATGGCCGCGTTCAGAAACGCCATTGACGCAAATCCGGCTCAGTTTGAGAGAATTGCAAAAAAGTTCCTGAAACTTAATAAATATTTTATAAAGGGAGAGGAATATAAGAGGATAAAGGGAGATAAGGGCGAAGTTATAAATAAATTCTATAACCGCAAGTGGCTGAGCCTTGAGTGTTCAAAGGATTACGGCGGAGACATCCTGAAAAGTGAGCTGCCGGAAATTCTTGTAGAGGGCTATGCTCAGATTATGCCGGTTTATGAATTCGTTCTTAAAGCCTATATGAGCGGCAGGGAGAGCTGAGTATGCTTTATTTTTTGTGTTTTGCCCTTTTGGGTTATCTTTTAGGCGGAATTCTGTTTGCGCCGATTTTCGGAAAATTATTTGATAAGGACGTTGTGAGCGAATCTGAGGATAAAAACCCCGGTGCTGCCAATGCCTTTAAAAACGGAGGCGTCAGCTGCGGACTGCTGACCCTTGCGGGAGATGTGTTAAAGGGCTTGGTTCCCGTTGCCATATGTCTCAGCAACAATACCTGCGAGAATGTGCTTGTAAATGAAATAGGCACGGCACTGGTGCTGCTGGCCCCTGTTCTGGGCCACATGTTCCCTGTTTACCGCCATTTTAAGGGCGGCAAGGGAATTGCGGTTACATTCGGCGTGCTGCTGGGCTTTCTGCCCTACATTTACCCCGCACTGATGCTTGCCATATTCTTTGTGCTGTTTTCAGTAATAATCGTAATTAAACCTGACTTTTATAAAACTCTTCTGGTATATTTCTGCGTAAGCGTCACTTTCCTTATAAAAAGCCCCTTTCCCGGTCTCGCACTTGGCTTTATACTCATAAGCCTTTTTGTGTTCCTGCGTTTCCATATGAGCGAGGAAAAGAGAGAAAAAATTGAGGTGAAATTTTTATGGAAGCACTGATTCTTTCATGCAGCACCGGCGGCGGACATAATGCAGCCGCAAAGGCCTTAAAGACAGAGCTTGAAAGCAGGGGACATCATGTGGTAATGATGGACCCTTATGAACTGGTGAGCAAGAAGCTTGCAAAAGAGATAGGCAGTACCTATGTAAAAATGGTGCAGTTTTCTCCCAGAATGTTCGGCTTTATCTATACACTGGGAAATCTTTTCCGTCTGATGCCGGTAAATTCTCCGGTGTATTACGCCAATATCGCAGTTGCCAAAAAGCTGGGTGAGTATTTAAAGGAAAACCCCACAGATATTATAATTTCCACCCACCTTTACCCGGCAGAGCTTATAACCTATCTTAAAAAGAATAAAAAGAAGCTGCCCCCCAGCATTTATGTTGCAACGGACTATGTGTGCATCCCCTTTACCGAGGAGACAAACTGCGATTACTATGTAATCCCCGGTGTAGCCCAGGCCAGAAACTTCATGCACCGGGGCATACCGGAGGACAAGCTTGTACCTCTGGGTATTCCCGTTTCCGAGGAATTTGAAAGCCACATGACCAAGGCGGAGGCCAGAGAGAAGCTGGGGCTGGAGCCTATGAGAAAATACCTGCTCCTTGCAGGCGGAAGCATAGGCGCGGGACATATAGATAAAACCATAGATAATATTCTCAAGTATTTTGATAAAAATCTTATCTATGCCCAGATGATAGTCATTACCGGCAATAATGAAAAGCTCTACCGTAAGCTCCAGAAGAAATACGGCAGAAATATAATTCTCATAAAACATACCGACGAAATGGCAGCGTACATGCGGGCCTGCGATGTGTTTATTTCAAAGCCCGGCGGCCTTTCCTCCACCGAGGCGGCAGTTGCGGGAGTACCCTGTATACACATGGCGCCTATCCCCGGATGTGAGAGTCATAATGTGCGCTATTTCCAGAAAAAAGGTATGAGCATCAGGGTAAATAAGCAGGGCTGGACCATGCGGGCTGCCCTTAAAAAGCTGGATAAGCCCAAAGAAGTGGAAAAAATGCTGGAAAAGCAGAAGAGCGGAATTCCCTCAGACGCAAGAATAAAAATCTGCGACTTCGCGGAGTATCTGGTGGCAAAGAACCGCAGCGTGAAATAAAAACGCAGCATAAAAAAACTAAAAGCGGAGTGTATCATTTTGATACACTCCGCTTTTTTACGTGCTGTTTTTAAACGAAAATAGGGTACAGCTATCAGACTGTACCCTATTCCCCAAAAACATCCTGCGGGGCAAATACCCCGCTTTTTATTATCTTTCAGGAACCGCCCCGAAACGGCGGCAGATAAAAGTTTTCTCTGTCAGTTGTAAAGAGCCTCAATGCGTCTTGCAATCTCCTCGGCGGTCTCCTTGGGAAGCAGCTTCTTATTAACGACTCTGTCGAAAATTTCGCCGCAGTTTTTCTTGGTGAGCAGCTTTAAAACGGGCATTTTTACAAGCTTGGGCGCCAGCTCTTCCAGTACGGCGTAGGCCTTGGGATTGTCCAGAACTTCTTTTACGGTCAGATCCTTTAAAGTAATCATATTGCTCTCCTTTGAAAATATTTTTGATGTGGTGTTTCCACCGATAGTCTATATTTTAACATTCAAAGGGAGCGCCGTCAATGAACAAAACCGCCGCTTTATCGGGAAAAGCGGCGGTTTTTCTGAATTCATAAATTTTATCTGTTTATAATAAGCTCATCACCCTGCCAGTCGGGGAAGTTTTCGTGAAGCCACTGCTGTACAAGCTCATTTTCAGTGTCCTGCACCAGAATGTATTCTCTTTGGGGTATATCCTCCAGTGCTTCGGGAGAGGTGATGTGTAGGGAGGTAATTTCGCATGAATTAAACAAATACTTTCCCACATAGAAAAGATATGAGTTTTCGGGGCTTTCGGTAAATATGAGATAGGAGCTTTCTTCGGGAATATCGTATTCCTCCTTGGCATTTTGCAGCCACATTCTCTCGGTGGTATCGCCTGTAAGGGTGAAAATATGTGCAAACCCGCCGCAGCTCACATTCCAGAACACTATAAAGGCGGCAAGCACAATGGCGTAAACTCCTGCAAAGGCTTTCCTGCTTTCAATTTCCGACAGCAGATAGAGCATGAATATGCCGCAGAGATAGACAAGGGCTGTAAATACGGACATCTGGTAGCGCTCCGCTCCCGCAATGCCGCCGTAGGTGGGCATGGAGAAGATGTACATACCAAGAAGTCCAATCATATATAAAATGTATACTCCCGCCTCTATGGCAAGGAATTTAAAGTAATCCTTTTTGAGATTGCGGTTAAATATGAAAACTACAATTCCCATAATTACAAGCATTGCCAGAAGCGCCCAGAATGTGGGGGAAATAAAGGAAAATTCAAAAAGGGAAGAGGCAAGGTTTGAAATGTCCTCGGCGGTTTTCTCTTTCAGCTGCCAGAGGTAGTTTTCCGGTGTCATTGCGTGCATTGAGCCTGCCGCATTTACGAAAACATAGTCACAGTGCTTTTTCCACAGCAGATACATGATAAAGGGGGATGCAAAGCACACGGCGGCAGAGCGGCGGTATTTTCTGCACTTAAAGAAGATTATCAGCAGCATTACGGCTGCAAGTGCAACGTAAAATATGCCGGCGTTTTTAATGGTCCATGCGCCTGCAAGCATGGGAATAAGGCAGTAAATATATAAATCCGTCTTTTCCTCGCCCTTAAGAGCGGGGGTGAGGCAGTGGGTATAGGCAAAAAACAGTGTGCACATACCGAATAGGGGCAGCAGGGTGTCAACTGACAGATCGTTCATCACAACTCCGGAAACAAAAAGATAATTGCTGAGAAGTATGATGAGTATGCAGCTTAAAGCCCGGTGCTTTTTAACAAGGGAGAACAGGGGCATCAGGCAGAAAATCTGGAGGCTTGCCTGTGCCAGCATGTATATCCATTCCTGATTTCCCACAATCCTTGCAAAGTAATAAATGTAGGATGAAGCGCCCAGCGGGTATGCGGCGTACTCAATAACGGGAGTGTGGAAACTGGGGAAGCTGTCTGTCATAAGCATCTGCTTTATAACAAGGCCCCAGTGGGAAAAGTTATCGTAGTTATTTAAAACAGCGCCGTTGAGAATGAAGGCGCATAAAATCACGCCTGCAAAACAGAAAATGTATTCCGGCAATGCAAAAATGCCAAGTGCTGCTCTACCCTCGCGGCGGAGCGAGAGGAAAAAGAGAACAAGTCCGGAAATGAAGATGACAGCGGCGGCAATGGACAGAATGTTGAAAATTCCGGCGAAGAACAGAACGAATATCTGACATGCCGCAGTGAAAACAGGTATAAAGGCAGAGCGGATGCCGGTTTTCCTGTATGCAAAGCTCCAGAAACCTGCATTTGAGATAAATAAAAGCAGCAGCCTTAAAGCAAGTAAAATATAGTCCATTAAAATACCTCCGCCTGAAAAGTGCTGATAAAATAGCGTTTAATATAATAACATAAAAAAGGGCAAAAAACAATAACAGCACCTGCCGGAAATTCTGCTCCGACAGGTGCTGAGTAATTTATAATGAATTTATAAGAGCTTCTGCGCAGCGCATACCGTCCAGAGCCGCAGAGGCGATGCCTCCCGCATAGCCCGCACCTTCGCCGCAGGGGTAAAGGCCGGAAATGTCGGAGCAAAGCTCCTTTCCTCTCAGTATGCGGACGGGAGAGGAGGAGCGGGTTTCGGGGCCGGTGAGCACAGCTTCGGGATTTGCAAAGCCGCTGAGCTTCTTATCAAGCTCGGGAATAGCCTTTTCCAGAACGGAGCTGATTTTTTCCGGCAGAATTTCGTGCAGCTCGCACCAGTGAACACCGGGCAGATAGCTGGGGGTTACTGATTTTGCACCCTCGCTTTTCCTGTGCGCGAGGAAATCGCCTACAAGCTGAGCGGGAGCTTTATAGCAGCCGCTTAAAGAGTAAGCAGCTCTTTCCAGCTCTCTCTGCCAGTACATGCCTGCAAGAACACCTTCGCCGGGGAAATCCTCAGTGTGGAGAGTAACAAGCAGGGCAGAGTTGGCGTTTTCACCGGCTCGGCCGGAATAACTCATGCCGTTGGTGCATATGCCGCCCTCCTCGGAGGCTGCGGCAATAACCTCGCCGCCGGGGCACATGCAGAAGGTGTAGGCGCTGCCAACCTCGGGCAGATGCACGTTGAGAGAGTAATCGGCAGGAGGGAGAGAGCCTCTTTCCCTGCCGTACTGGGAAAAGTCAATGTCTTTCTGCTTATGCTCTATACGGACTCCCATGGAAAATGCTTTCCGCTCCATGGGAACGCCCTGAGCGTTGAGCGCTTCAAAGGTGTCTCTGGCTGAGTGGCCTATGGCTAAAATGAGACGGTCACAGTCCAAAGTCTCCACACCCTCGGGAGTTTCAAGCTCAATACCCTTTAAAGCGCCGCCTTCGGTTATAAGGCGGGTGAATTTGGTATTAAAGCGAACCTCGCCGCCCAGAGAGATTACTTCTTTTCTTATATTCTGCACCACGTTTATTAAAATGTCGGTGCCGATATGGGGCTTTGCGTCATAAAGTATGTTTTCCGGTGCGCCGTGCTTTACGAACTCCTCAAGCATAAAGCTCATGCGCTTATCTTTTACGCCGGTGTTCAGCTTGCCGTCGGAAAATGTTCCGGCACCGCCCTCACCGAACTGAACGTTGCAGTCGGGATTAAGCTTGCCGCCGCTTTTAAAAGCGTCAACAGCGGCTTTCCGTTGTGCAGCCTCCATGCCCCGCTCAATGACAATGGGCTTTGCTCCTGCTCTTGCCAGAATGAGGGAGGCGAACATGCCGCCGGGGCCGAAGCCCACCACAACAGGACGCTTTTCCGGCGAAACTTCCGGAATTTCATATATAAATTCACTGTACTCCGATACATCGGGAGAGTTTATCTTTTTGATTACAGCCTGTTCATCAGTTCTAAGGCTGAAAGCCACGGAGCAGGTGTAGTGTATATCGTCCTTGTGCCGTGCATCCAGAGATTTTTTAATAAGCTTGAAGGAGCTTATCTGTTTATCGGAAATGCGGAGCTTCTTCGCTCCCCTTTTTTCCAGCGCGGAAAGTTTTTCCTCGGGATTAAGTCTGAGTTTTCTGACTAATATCATTTTCCAAGCCTCCCTGCCAGTCTGCCGCTGGCCCATGCCCATTGCAGGTTAAAGCCGCCGCAGTCTCCGTCTATATCCAGCAGCTCTCCGCACACGAAAAGTCCGGGCATAAACCAGCTTTCCATAGTGTCGGGGTTAAAGCCTGTGGTCTTTATGCCTCCTGCCGTAACCTGAGCCTTATCAAAGCC
>JAHHRQ010000055.1 GCA_020025715.1 Oscillospiraceae bacterium
GACAGAGAATTTGTGCAGGGTATCTGCGAGGCACTGTTTAAGCGTTCTGCCCGCTGCATGTGCACAAATCTTGCCGCCCTTATGCTGCTGACAGGTAAAGGAAAGAACGAAAATAAACCGGTTTGCGTGTGTGCGGAAGGCTCACTTGTGCAGAAGAGCCGTGTGTACAGACCGGAACTTGAAAGACTTATGGCTGAATTTATCGGAAATAAGCTGGGACTTAACGCGGTTTTGATGCCTGTTGAGGAAAGCACCATGCCCGGTTCTGCCGCTGCTGCAATTTTAAACTGATTATGTAAACTTGTACGCGTTCACTTACAATATATATCTAAACCAAATAAAATAAACTTATGTAAACCTGAGCTGTGCTCAGGTTTATTTTTTATCCTTGGATTTAAATACAAGGGAAACGATAAGTCCGAAAAACATTGCAGCACATATTCCGGCGGCAGCGGCAGTAAATCCGCCTGTAAAAGCACCAAGCACGCCTTTTTCCATGACTGCGGTTTTAACGCCCTTGGCAAGTAAATTTCCAAAGCCGGTCAGAGGGACTGTTGCACCTGCTCCTGCAAATTTCACAAGGGGCTCGTATACTCCGAATGCACCGAGAATTACACCTGCAACTACGTAAAAGGTTAAAATTCGGGCAGGAGTTAGCTTGGTGAAGTCAATTAGCAGCTGACCTATAAGACAGAAAAAACCACCCACTGCAAAGGCTTTTAAATATTCCAGAAACATTTCCATTTATGCTCCCTCGCTTTCTATTGCAACTGCGTGACATATTCCGGGGATGCTTTCACCCTGCATTGAACTCACAGGGGACATCAGTGCTCCGGTGGCGGCGAAAAGAACCTTTTTCCATATTCCTTTTTTCATCGCCGGTATTATATGCCCTGCAAGCACGGAGGCGCTGCATCCACAGCCTGAGCCGCCTGACTGCACATCCTGAGTATTCAGATCATATATTAAAACACCGCAGTCCATATATTCAGCGCCAAGTTTTACTCCGTCCTGTTTAAACAGATCCTGAACAATATCCCGGCCGAGTGCGCCTAAATCGCCGGTGAAGATTGCATCGTAATAGTCCGGAGTTCTGCCGGTATCTGCAAAATGCGCCTTTAGCGTTTCATATGCCGCAGGCGCCATAGCGGCTCCCATGTTGTTTACGTCTTTTATTCCGGCGTCAATAATAGCTCCGGTAGTTAAATGAGTTACGCGCGGGCCGCTGCCGCTGCCTAAAATCAGTGCTCCGGCAGCCGTGACTGTCCACTGACAGCTCGGGCAGCGCTGACCGCCGTATTCAAGGGGCATACGGAACTGCCTTTCAGCGGTGCAGAAATGGGAACCTGTCATAGCGCAGCAGCGGTCGGCAAACCCGCCGTCGATGAGCATTGCTGCAAGAGACAGGCTTTCTGCCATAGTTGAACATGCTCCGTAAAGACCGAGATATGGAATACCGCTGTCTTTCATCGCAAAGGTTGAGCTTATGCACTGGGAAAGAAGATCTCCTGCAAGCACATAATTTAAGTCTGAGGGAGGAAGCTTTGCTTTATCACATGCAATGGAAAAGCATTTGTTCAGCATTTTGACTTCTGCCTTTTCCCATGTTTCCGCGCCGAAGCGGGAATCATCGGAGGCATAGTCAAAACAATTTTTTAAAGGCCCTTCGCTCTCTTTCTTACCTACAACGGCGGCAGAGGAGAGAATGGCAGGCTTTGAGGGAAGATAAACGGTCTGCGTTCCCAAACGTTTCATATACAGTACCTCTTTTTTTATAATTTCATGTATATATAATTTTCCCCGAATATAAAAAAATAACCGTAAGTCAGAAACTTACGGTTATTTTATGTCAACTAAATTACGTCAACTGAAAAAATATAAACGTTATTGCGTAAAACTACATAACACGAACAAGATTATGTCAACTGATTTTCAACTGCTCCCAAAGCTCTACCAGATAAATAAGGGCGTCTTCATCCATATTCCTGAATGAGTAGGTATTATAAAGCTCATTGAAATCAGCAATGTCAGGATAGAGAATTTCCATAGCCTCTTCGCCCATATCCTCAGCGTAGCCGGGGTCATCATAAACAGCTGCGTTAGGTGATGCGTAGCAGATATATTCTGCATTTGCAATGGCGGCTTCCGGGGAGAGCATGTAGTTTATGAAAATCTCGGCCAGCTCCTTGTTCTGGCAGCAGGAGGGGATACACATTGCATCAATGAAATAATTGGTGCGCTCAGGATAGTAAAACTTTAAATCAATGCCGGGGGCCTGATTTTCAGCCATTACAAAATAGTCTCCTGCGTAGTAGGGGGCAACAGCGGCTTCACCGGACTCCATCATGTTAAACACTTCATCCATTACATAGCTCTTAACAAGAGGGAACTGCTTCTTCATTTCAGCCAGTGCAAGCTCCCATTTGGTGTGATCCAGATCATTTACATCAAGACCAAGCTTATACTGTGCAGTAGCGAAAGCGTCGCGGGGGTTGTTAAACTGGAGAATATTGCCCTTGTACTTCTCGTTCCACATTAAATCCCAGCCGTTTGCATCGGCTTCATCAACTCTGTTTGCATCGTAAATTATACCAACCACACCGTAGGTGTAGGGGATAGAATACATGTCGTCGGGGTCATAGTAAAGACCGCGGAAACTGTCGTGAATATTCTGATAATTTGGAATGTTATCATAATTCAGCGGCAGAAGCATATCTTCTTTTCTCATTCGCTCTATCATGTAGTCAGAGGGGATGATTACATCGTAGCTTACGGCACCGCTGGAGAGCTTATTGTACATGTCCTCGTTGCTGGCAAAGGTGTCGTAGTTTACTTTAAGTTTTCTGCCGTAATTTTTGTAATACCAGTTTTCGAACTCTCTTATTGTGTCAAAGCTGCCCTCAGAGCCGTCTGAAATGTATTCACCCCAGTTATAAACGTTAAGGGTTAAGGGCTGCTCACAGCCGCAGCCGGAGAGAAGCAGAGAGCTCAGTACAATAATTGCGGCTGCAAGAGAAATAATCTTTTTCAATTTGCTGCCTCCGTTGCTGATTTTTTCATCTTTCTGCGGTGCTTAGCCTCTTTAATAGTTTCGTCTCCGCTGCTGTCAGAAAGATTTGAAATAAGAAGCAGAACAAGAATGACGAAGAAAATAAGTGTAGCCAAAGCGTACATCTTGGGAGTGACTGTCTTTTTAGTCATGCTGTAAATACGGATAGGTAAGGTCTGGAAACCGTTGCCGGAGGTGAAATAGCTGATTACGAAGTCATCCAGAGAAAGGGTAAAGGCCATAATCATTCCGGTGACAATACCGGGCATGATTTCGGGAATTATAACCTTGAAGAATGCCTTAACCGGTGTGCAGCCCAGATCCATTGCAGCCTCAGGCAGAGCCTTGTCCATTTGCTGGAGCTTGGGCAGAACCTGTAAAATTACATAAGGCAGGCAGAACGTGATGTGGGAAATAAGCATGGTGGCAAAGTTAAGGCTTGTTGCCGCACCGAAAAGACGACCCACAAACACGAACATGAGCATGAGGGAAATACCGGTTATAATATCCGGATTTATCATGGGAATATTGGTAACGGTGTTAAGCGTTGCTTTAAGGTACTTGTTGCGCATTTTTGTAATGCCCACAGCGGCGGCTGTGCCGGTGATTGTGGATATTACAGAAGCACACACGGCAAGCACCAAAGTGTTTTTGAGAGCTTTCAGAGTGTCAAAATCGTGGAAAAGCTCTTCATACCAGTGAAGGGAAAAACCGGAGAAAACGGAAAGACTTTTAGACTCATTGAAGGAAAAAATCAGAAGTACAACAATGGGTGCAAAAAGAAATATCATTATTAAAGCTGTATAAATCTTTGAAGCTGGTTTCATCTTTCACCCTCCTTATGCACAGGTTTTCTTGTTGGCATAGCTCTGCATGAAAACCATAGCAGCCAGCAGAATTACCATAAGAATAAATGCTATGGCAGCGGCAAAGTGCAGGTTGTTTGCTGCATACTGTCCCTCAATTGCATCACCGATGAGGTAGAACTTGCCGTAGCCCAGCTTCTGGGAAATATAGAAGGTACTTATGGACGGGATGAGCACCATGGTTACGCCTGAAATAACTCCCGGCAGGCTGAGAGGCCAAACCACACGGCGGAGAACTCCTGCACCGTTGCATCCGAGATCCTTTGCAGCCTCAATGAGCTTATTGTCCATTTTAGCCATAATGGAGTAAATGGGGAGAACCATATAAGGGAAGTAGTCGTAAACCATACCGATAACAACGGCAGCCTCAGTACCGATTATCTTTATAGGCTTAATTCCTATATGACCGAGGATACGGTTTATAATTCCTGCATCCTGCAATATGGTCATCCATGCGTAGGTGCGGATAAGGAAGTTCATCCACATAGGGATCATTATAAGGGTAATGATTATCTTCTGGGTTTTCTCATGGGCTCTGGAAATAATGTATGCCAGAGGATAGCCCAGCAGGAGACATATAAGGGTGGAAATTATTGCAAGGCGCAGGGAGCGCGTGAAGATAACCAGATAGGTATGCACCTCTTTCGGCATACCGTTTTTGTCCATTATGCTGGTGGTGGCGGTAAAAAATCTTGAAACGTTGTCAAAGGTGAAATTAAAGTTCCTGTCGGTGAAGGCATAGTAGGCAACGAACAGAAGCGGCACAACTATAAATAACACAGACCATATTGAATACGGTGCCAGCGTCAGACGGCGAACAATGCGGTCCCGCTTTGAAATCGAGTTACTGCTTTTCATTCCTCAATCTCCATTTCAGCGTCGGACAGCTCATCCAGCTCGTTAGAGAAGGAGGAATAGTCTCCGAACATGCCTGAATACTGAGATTTGTGCATGATGTGAATGGCATCCGGCTCAATATAAAGGCCGATATGCTCATCTACGTCAACAAAGTCAGTGGTCTGAATCATCCACTTGAAGCCGTCTATGTCAACTATTATCTCGTAGTGAACACCAAGGAAGGTGACAGAAGTGACAACACCTTTAAGCATACCCTTTTCTTCGGGGACTATGTCAACGTCCTCGGGGCGGATTACGACATCAACAGGTTCACGCTTTTTAAAGCCGTAGTCAACGCAGTCGAAAATGTGACCGGAGAAGCTGACCTTTTTATCCTCAAGCATGATACCGTCAACAATGTTGCTTTCACCTATGAAGTCTGCAACAAAGGCATTTTCAGGCTCGTTGTATATATCGATGGGGGTGCCGATCTGCTGAATTTTACCCTCTGCCATAACTACCACGGTATCGGACATGGAAAGTGCCTCTTCCTGATCGTGAGTTACAAAAACGAAGGTGATTCCGGTGGCTTTCTGAATCTTTTTAAGCTCCTGCTGCATGTCTTTCCTTAATTTAAGGTCAAGGGCGGCGAGAGGCTCATCCAGAAGCAGAACTTTAGGATTGCTTACCAGTGCGCGGGCGATTGCCACTCTCTGCTGCTGACCGCCGGAAAGGCTGGTTACGCTTCTGCGCTCAAAGCCGGAGAGAGCCACAAGATTAAGCATTTCTTTTACCTTACGGTCAATCTCAGACTTCTTTTCTTTCTTCTCACGGAGCGGGAAAGCAACGTTTTCGTATACATTCAGGTGAGGAAACAGAGCATAACGCTGGAAAACAGTATTTATATTGCGCTTATATGGGGGCATATCATTTATGTTTTCACCCATAAATACAATGTCGCCTTCATCGGCGTTTTCAAAACCGCCGATAATTCTAAGCGTAGTAGTTTTACCGCAGCCTGAGGGGCCGAGAAGAGTCAGAAATTCGTTGTCATAAATGTCGAGGTTAATGTGGTCGAGAACTACTTCTCCGTCGAATGACTTGCTGACATTTTTCAGCTCAATTATCTTTTTCATTTGCATACCCCCAAAATATAAAAAATGACGTGTGCCAAATGCACACGCCGGCTTGAAACGAGCATTCATAATGAATGCGTGAAAAAACAATGGGTTCAGAGTCTATAAAGCAAAGATTACGTTTACTACTCTTATTGACCATTTCACAAGTCTGTGTGCCAAGGCACCGGTTTATAGTTACCAACTTATAAAACTTGAGCTTCAAACTCAATCAATAAGGCAACAGAAGTTGCCGCCGCATCAGAGCGGGAAATGCGCGATTTGCGCTATCTTGCTTGGGATAAACTCCTATCCTGTCGAGACACTTAATTTTAACAATAATCTGTACCTATGTCAATAGATGAAAATGTTTTTAAAAGGACAAAATGAAGGCTTTAAGGTGCAAAAACAGGGGAAAAGGGCAGATAAGGGAGATTATTGAAAAAAGACGGGAAAACCGGTTTTCGTGGAAAATATAGAAAAAACATAAAAATTATCCGAAACGGGGGTAAAGTTACTATTTAAAATGAGCTTTATTTATAATTCTTTAACCATTTAGATTATTGACACAATAAATGCAGAGTATTATAATCTTATCTTAATAAACTGCAAGGGAGCATAGAGGTGCAAAATACTGATTCAGAGAAAAAACAGCCGTGGTATGAGAAAAAAAGACCATGGTGGCAACTGGTAATACTTGATATAGTACTGGCGGCATTGGTTGTGGGCATTTTTGCATTTTTCCATCTTCTGCTTCCAAAACTGAAACTCATTAAAAACGGTATGCCCGACCCGATTTACGAGGTAAATGTGGCAGAAACACCGACTCCTGAGTATGATACAGAAGGGGAGAGCGATCCGGAGTGGAGAGAAAAGTTTGCAGAATTTTTTACTCCGGAAACCGTTATAACCGAAAACAGCTATTCAAGCCCGGATATATCCATTCAGATAACAAAGCATGATACAGGTGAGGATCTCACATACTTCGTTGCAGACATTCATGTAGCGGATATTGAAAACTTCCAGACCTGCTTTGCCCTTGAGCACAGCTCCGACAGTCCGGAGAATGTAGCCGAGGAAAACGGCGCAATACTTGCCATGAACGGCGATTACTGCACCAATCAGTCGGAAGGCTTTCTGGTAAGAAACGGTCTTTTATATATGACCGAGCAGACTAAATCCGATATTTGCGTTCTGTACTACGACGGTGTGGTTGAAACCTACGGCCCCAGTGAGTACAAGGTATCCGACCTTATGGAGAAAGAACCATATCAGGTGTGGAAATTCGGCCCTGAGCTTCTTGATAAAAACGGAAATCCCAAGACTGAGTTTAATACCAGTGATGCCATTATGCACCGCCATCCCCGCAGCGGCTTCGGCTATTACGAGCCGGGACACTACTGCTTCGTGGTGGTAGACGGACGGCAGCCCGGATATTCCAACGGCATAAACATGGAAAACTTCTCAAAGCTTTTTGCAGACCTTGGCTGCGTAAGAGCATTTAACATGGACGGCGGCGCATCCTCCAGCATGGTTTTTGACAATAAAACCGTGAACAGCCCCAGCGGCGGAGGGAGATATATAAGCGACATGCTTATAATAACAGAGAAAAAGCTGCCTGAAACACAGGAGACTCAGGAGGCTGTAAAATGAAATTTTTAAAATTTATTCTGCCTCATCTTGCCATTGCAATGCTTCTGGGACTTGTGGTGCTTATGATTCTGGACGGAAGAAACCCGCTTATGAACTTCCTCACAGGCTCAGCGGCTAAAACCTATATGCTTATAATGTGTGTATTATGCATAGGCGTTATTGCTGTCAATATAAGAGAAAAAAACAAATAATTTCATACTGAAAAGCTGAATTTTCAAGAAAAAATTTCGATTATACGTGCGGCTTGGCTAATATGTATAGATATAATATTATAAAGACTTAATATAGAAGAAATTTCGTTAAATATCCTTAATTGAAGAATACGGTCAGTAGTGATAAAATTTTATATCATCACTAAAGTATTAAAGTATATTAAGCGATGAAGAATCCCTTGAAAGGAGCTATTTTATGTATTCACATCCCTATTTAAAAAATTTCTCTCTCCCGGCAGAGATTGTGGAAACCCTGAATAAATGTCAGGTAATCTGTTTCCCTGAGACAAAGGCTCAGCTCGTGGAGATGTGCTTCGGCCCTACTCACAGCTCCAGATATGATGTTATGTATCCTATCCCCGGCAAGGGTACTTTCAAGGCAGCTGATGTAGCACGCTGCAAGAACGGCCCCGTAGTCAACTACATGGAAGACTATATGCGCCGCCGTGACCCGGACTGCATGCGTATAGGTGATGATCTGCCTACCGATAAGCCCAGATTCAAAGATGTTTACGGCTATGAGTTTTCAGGCCTGAGAAAGGAAACTCTCCAGTGGCTTTCCGAGCAGCAGCTTATACTTCTGCCTTTCCATTCCGGCGGAAAATATTACGGCTATGACAGCATTATGATCTGCCCTATGAACGCTGCTTTCTTTGCTCTCTCCATCGCAAATATGCAGGGCTTTGTAAGCATCTATGATGTTAAACCCGGCTTTAAGCCCAGAGCAATTATATACGTTGCACCTCCTTTCAGATACACCCACTTCAAGGGCAAACAGGTTGTCGTCCACAACCGCTCCGAAGAGCTGCACGAGGTTTTCTCATATAACCTCTATCCCGGCCCCTCTGCCAAAAAAGGTGTTTTCTCCATTCTGCTTGATATCGGCGAGCATGAAGGCTGGATAACAAACCACGCTTCCGCTGCAATGGTTGAATCTCCTTATGAAAACGAGGTTGTATTCATGCACGAAGGTGCTTCCGGCGGCGGCAAGAGCGAAATGCTGGAGGAGCTGCATAAAGAGGACGGCAGAAT
Source organism: Oscillospiraceae bacterium (assembly GCA_020025715.1). Taxonomy (GTDB): domain Bacteria; phylum Bacillota; class Clostridia; order Oscillospirales; family Oscillospiraceae; genus Limivicinus. Next base: position 8,765 of record JAHHRQ010000055.1, read on the forward strand.
TCTGCTTGGAACACATACAATTTCAGGTGAAAAATGCTATCTGAACTTCGGTGAATCCTGTAAAATACATCCTATTGCCGATGATATGGTTATGGCCAGAACCGACCTTCAGAATGATTCCAAGCGCCTTGTTATTGCAGACGCTGAGGACGGCTGGTTTTTGCGTATGGACGGAGATACAAGCTACGGCATGAATCCCCAGTACGAGAGAATAAGCATTCATCCCCCCGAGCCTCTGGAATTCTTCAATATGGACGGTGTGCCCGGTGCAACCTGCCTTATCTGGGAGCATGTGCTCAATTCTGACGGTACACGCTGCTCTAACCCCCGCGTAATCATTCCCCGCAATATGATTGAAAATATCATCCCCGGAAACCAGCCTCAGGAAGTCAATGTACGTTCATTCGGTGTTCGTATGCCGCCTTCCACCAAGGACTCTCCCAACTACGGTGTTATGGGTCTTTTACAGATTGTACCTACATCCATTGCATGGCTCTGGCGTCTGGTTTCTCCCCGTGGATTTAAGAATCCCTCTATCTCAGATACCGGCGGAAGCGAGCTTAAGAGCGAGGGCGTAGGTTCCTACTGGCCCTTCTCCACCGGTAAAAAGGTTACTCAGGCCAACATGCTGCTCCACCAGCTTGTTGATGCACCCAAAACCATGAATATCCTTATACCTAACCAGCACATCGGTGCCTACCACGTGGGCTTTGCCGGTGAATGGCTCACCAGAGAATATCTGGCAAGAAAGGGCGGAAGAGTTAAGGCTTCACACCTTGTTCCTGCCCGCTGCCCCATTTTCGGCTACTCTCTGGATGAAATGAAGATAGACGGCCAGTATGTACGTCAGACCTTCCTCAGACCTGAGATGCAGTCTAAACTGGGTCTGGAAGGCTATGATGCCGGCGCAAAGATTCTGACAGACTTCTTTAAGAGCGAGATTAAGCAGTTTATTACTGATGATCTTGATCCTATGGGCAGAGAAATCATTGAGCTGTGCCTTAATGACGCTCCTCTTGAAGAGTACCTCAGAGTTACACCTATGCTTATAAAGTAAAAAGGCCTTAAACGGCCCACGGCAGGAGCCGGGGCCGTTTTTTCCTGTTATTAAATAGTGAAAGGAAAAAGACTATGAAAATAGTTGTTTTAGGCGGCGGTCTCAGCACCGAGCGCCATGTATCACTTGTATCCGGTACCTCAGTATGCAGAGCTTTGAGATCACTGGGACACAAGGCAATTTTTGTTGACATGTTTATGGGACTTGAAAATTATGAGGGCAGACTTGAAGATGCCTTCGACGTTCCGGACGGCTTCTGCGGTGAGGTAGCCATTGAGACTGTTGCACCTGATATAGAAGCTGTAAAAAAATCCAGAAAGTTTAAAAGCCCTTCAAGACTGGGCAAAAACGTGCTGGAAATCTGCCAGCTGGCTGACTGCGTTTTCCTGGGCCTCCACGGCGAGGACGGCGAGGACGGCAAGATTCAGGCAGCTCTTGACCTTATGGGCGTTCCCTATACCGGTTCCGACCCCTTAAGCTCCGGAATGGCAATGGATAAGGCCGTGGCAAAGCGGATAATGGAAAGCTGCGGCGTCCCCACACCTGCATGGCAGGAAATCACCTATTCGGAAGAAGATATTCCCGCTCTTGTTGAGAGCCTTAATCTTCCCTGCGTTGTAAAGGTTGTAGGCGGCGGCTCATCCATAGGCGTTGCCCTTCCTGATACAAAAGAAGAGCTTGAAAATGCCCTCCGCGACATTCTGAAATACGGCAACAGAGTAGTAGTTGAGGAAAAAATTGAGGGCCGCGAGCTGACCGTTCCCGTGTTTGACGGCAGATGCCTTTGCCCCATTGAAATCGTTCCTCCCGAGGGAATGACCTTTGACTATGTTGCAAAGTACCAGAACGGTGATAAGGGCGCTCGTGAGCTTTGCCCCGCACCTATAAGCGAGGAAGAAAAGAATATTTTAAGTGAGTATGCACTTAAAATACATAATGCACTTGGTCTTTCAGTATACTCAAGAGTGGACTTTATGCTGGATAAACAGGGAAGAGCTTTCTGCCTTGAAGTTAACACTCTGCCCGGTATGACCCCCAACAGCCTTATTCCCAAGGCCGCAGCTGTTGAAGGCATGACCTATCCTGAACTTTGCGAAAAAATTATCGATATTTCACTGAAAAAAAGTAGATAAATTCATATAAGTTCACAAATTCTTGATGTTTTGGCCTTGAACTGTGGTAAAATGAAACATTAGAAAAATATTTAAAGGTGAGAACATGAAGGAACGCATGGCAAGGTTTATGGCCGGAAGAAACGGCAATGACCAGCTGAATTTATTTTTACTTGTGGTGGATATAGTGCTTCTGCTGCTGGCAGGAATATTTGCCAACAGCATAGGTAAGTATATATATCCGCTGGTGTTTTTACTGCTGATATACATTTACTTCAGGATGTTTTCCAGAAATGTGTATAAGCGTCGTGAAGAAAACGGGAAGTTTATCCGTCAGAAGCTTAAAGTCACAGGCTATCTCCATATGCGCCATGAGCGCTGGATACAGCGTCATGACTATAAGTTCTTTACCTGCCCCAGCTGCAAGACTACTTTGAGAGTCCCCAGAGGACACGGCAGAATCAAGATAGTGTGCCGTAAGTGCGGCACCTCTTTTGAGGGAAAGAGCTGAGATGTTCGGTTATCTAACAGGCTCTCAGGAGTATCTGACGGAAGAACAGCAAAAAAGATACAGGGCATGTTATTGCGGCTTGTGCCGGTGCCTTAAAGAGCGGCACGGCAGTCTGGCAAGAATGGTTTTGAATTATGATATGACCTTTCTTGTGCTACTGCTTAACTCTCTTTATGAGCCGGAGGAAAAAAGCGGTGCAGATACATGCCCTGTACACCCGATTGAGCCCAGACAGTGGTGGCAGAGCGAGGCAACAGAGTATGCCGCCGATATGAATGTAGCTCTTGCGTACCATAAGTGTCTTGATGACTGGGAGGATGACGGCAATCTTGCTGCGCTTTCTCAGGCAAAAATGATGTCGAAGGCTTATGAAAAAATTTCTGCTCTTTATCCGCGGCAGTGCAAGGCCATGGAAAGCTCTATTAAAGCTTTGAGCGAAATCGAAAAAGCCGGCCTTGAAGCGCCGGATGCGGCGGCTGATACTTTCGGCAATTTAATGGCCGAAGCTCTTGTATATAAAGAGGACAGGTGGAGCGATTGCCTCCGGGGCATGGGAAGGGCACTGGGCAGATTTATTTATATTATGGATGCCTGTCTTGACCTTCCGGCCGATACTGCCCGCAACAGATATAACCCGTTTAGGCGTTATTACGGTCTCAGCGATAATGAGCAGCGGTTCAGGGACATTCTTAAAATGACTCTGGGCGAATGTCTTATGTACTTTGACCGTTTACCCCTTGTTTTAGATTTAGGTATAATGCAGAATATTCTGTGTTCCGGACTTTGGGTTCAGTTCAACAGAAAATACAGCGAGAAGAAAGGACCCTCAGATGATTCAGGATCCGTATAAAGTCCTTGGCGTATCTCCCGACGCCTCCGATGAAGAGATCAAAAAAGCTTACAGGGAGCTTACAAAGAAATATCACCCCGACCTTAATCCTAATGACCCTACTGCAGCCCAGAAGATGAACGACATTAACGCCGCTTACGACCAGATTAAGAACGGCCCGCCTCAGCAGAACTACGGTTACGGAGGCTATGGCGGATACGGCCAGTCAGGTCAGTATCAGCAGTACGGCGGCAATACCTATTACGGCTGGGGCAATAACTGGAACCAGTATCAGCAGACGGAGAGAAGCGAGTATACTGCCGCAAAGAGCTATATCAGAAACGGTATGTATAAAGAAGCCATCAATGCACTTTCCGGCGTGCCCGTAAATGAGCGGGACGGCAGATGGTATTATATGAATGCAGTTGCAAATATGTATATGGGCAATAAGATAGCGGCGCTTGAAGATGCAAAACGTGCAGTTGCTATGGAGCCTAATAATGCAGAATACCGCAATCTGCTTCAGCAGCTCCAAAACGGCGGGGATTTCTATGACACCTATACTACCAGCTACGCCAC
>JAHHRQ010000056.1 GCA_020025715.1 Oscillospiraceae bacterium
AAAAAAGGCAGCACCAAAACGGTGCTGCCTTATCAGCGTTAATTAGTAGTAACGCTTATTTTTGTTTTTACGAGCTGCCTCGGACTTTTTACGACGCTTGACGCTGGGGCTCTGATAGTACTCTTTCTTTCTCAGATCAGCCAGAACGCCGGACTTAGCGCAGCTACGCTTAAATCTTTTAAGAGCGTTGTCCAGAGATTCATTCTCTTTGACGTAGATTTCAGACATTTATTTCCCTCCCTCCAAATGTGTCTTGCGACACTTCAAGGGCCAACTAATTGGCTTATGAACATTGATATTATAACGGTTTTGTCCGCTGTTGTCAATAATCACTTTGCAGGCTTAAGAATTAAATTAACTATTTTATTCTTAACAACAATAGTTTTGAAGAGAGTCATGCCTTCCATATAGCGCTGAATTTTCTTATCTGCACATGCAGCATCGATAACCATCTGCTCGGAAGCATCGGCAGGAACGGTGATAGTAGAGCGGAGCTTGCCGTTTACCTGAACCGCCATTTCGCGGACAGCGTCAATAGTCTTGCTCTCATCGTACTTGGGCCAATCCATCTGCATGCACATCTTACCGTACTTTGCTGCGTAACCGGTAAGCTCCCACATCTCCTCTACCATGTGAGGAGCAAAGGGGCTGAGCAGAAGCATGAGCTGTTCCAGATCGCCCTTGGTGAGGCCCTTGGAGTAGAACTCGTTTACCATAGCCATAAGTGCTGCGATAGCGGTGTTCATCTTCAGCTCGTCAATATCATCAGTAACCTTTTTAATGGTCTTGTGGATGATAGCCTCGTTCTCCTTGGAGATTGCTTCGTCGTCCTTTGCCATATCCATCAGGTTCCAGCAGCGGTCAAGGAAGCGCTTGGAGCCCTTAACAGCCTCGTTGGACCAGCTGACGGCCTTCTCGAAGTCACCGATGAACATGATGTGCAGACGCATTGTGTCAGCGCCGTACTGCTCAACTATATCGTTGGGGTTAACAACGTTGCCTCTGGACTTGGACATCTTTTCGCCGCCCTCACCCAGTATCATACCGTGGGAGGTACGCTTTGCGTAAGGTTCGGGAGTGTGAACAACGCCGATGTCATACAGGAACTTGTGCCAGAAGCGGCTGTACAGCAGGTGGAGAGTGGTGTGCTCCATGCCGCCGTTATACCAGTCAACAGGACCCCAGTACTCTTCTGCTTCCTTGGAAACCAGCTCTTTGTCGTTGTGGGGGTCCATATAGCGCAGGAAGTACCAGCTGGAACCGGCCCACTGAGGCATAGTATCGGTCTCGCGCTTTGCAGGGCCGCCGCAGCAGGGGCAGGTGGTGTTGACCCAGTCGGTCATCTTGGAAAGAGGAGATTCGCCGTCATCGGTAGGCTCGTAGGAATCAACCTGAGGCAGTACCAGAGGCAGCTCACTCTCGGGCAGGGGAACCCAGCCGCACTTGTCACAGTGAACCAGAGGAATAGGTTCACCCCAGTATCTCTGACGGGAGAATACCCAGTCACGGAGCTTGAAGTTAACCTTCTCCTTGCCTATTCCCTGCTCTTCCAGCCATTTCTTCATTACGGGAATGGCCTGCTTAACAGTAAGACCGTCAAGGAAACCGGAGTTTACCATGATGCCGGTATCATCTTTAAGAGTAAATGCGGCTTCTTCAACGTTGCCGCCTTTTACAACCTCAACTATATCGCAGCCGAACTTCTTTGCAAACTCCCAGTCACGGTCATCGTGAGCAGGAACTGCCATGATAGCGCCGGTACCGTAAGTTACCAGAACATAGTCGGAAATGAATATGGGGATTTCCTTGCCGTTAACAGGGTTAATAGCTCTTACGCCGTCAAGCTTAACGCCGGTTTTCTCTTTATTCAGCTCAGAACGCTCAAAGTCGGACTTGTGTGCTGCCATATCAACATAGGCTGCAACCTCGTCCCAGTTATTGAGCTTATCTTTCCACTTGCTTACGTACTCATGCTCAGGAGAGAGAACCATATAGGTTGCGCCGAACAGAGTATCGGGGCGGGTGGTGTAGACGATTACATCGTCGCCCACAGTGGTGTTAAAGCGAACCTCAGCACCGGTGGAGCGGCCGATCCAGTTTTTCTGCTGGGTCTTAGCTCTCTCGATGTAATCAAGGCCGTCCAGATCATCAATAAGTCTCTGAGCGTACTTGGTTATAGCAAGCATCCACTGGCTCTTTTCCTTGCGGATAACCTCGCTGCCGCAGCGCTCACAAACGCCGTTTACAACTTCCTCGTTAGCGAGAACGCACTTGCAGCTGGTGCACCAGTTTACAGGCATAGTGGTCTTGTATGCAAGACCCTTCTTGAACATCTGCAGGAATATCCACTGAGTCCACTTGTAATACTGAGGATCGGTGGTATCAACTACACGGTCCCAGTCAAAGCCGTAGCCCAGCATTTTGAGCTGGCTTGTAAAGTTTTCAATGTTCTTCTTGGTAACAATGGCAGGGTGAATGTGGTTTTTAATGGCATAGTTCTCGGTGGGCAGACCGAAGGCATCAAAGCCTATGGGGAAGAGAACATTGTAGCCCTGCATTCTCTTCTTGCGGCAAACTATGTCCATAGCAGTAATAGGTCTGGGATGGCCCACGTGGAGTCCCTGTCCGGAAGGATACGGGAACTCTATAAGTCCGTAGAACTTGGGCTTATCGCTGCCGGTAACTGCTTTATAAGGTTTTTCTTCTTCCCATTTTTTCTGCCATTTTTTCTCTATGGCTGCAAAATCATACTTCATTTATCAATTTCCCCTTTTTAAATTCTCTTCGTCCGGTTAGCCCCTGTAATCAGGGGCTGAGAAGGGATGAGAGGGGGATCTCCTCGGCGTCACTCCAGAGGCGTTCCAGATCATAGAACTTTCTTGCCTCATCGGTAAACACATGAACTATAACACTGCCGAAATCCATAAGCACCCATATATCTGAGCGGAGACCTTCTCTCCGTATAGGTGGCTCGCCGGCCTCGGAGAGCTTTCTGTCAACCTCATCCACAAGAGCTTTAATGTGGGTGGAGGTAGAACCGTTGCAAATGACAAAATAATCTGCCAGAATGGTCTGCTCTGCTGTTTTAAGGACTTTAAGATCCTTAGCCTTTCTATCGTCCAAAGCTCTTGCCGCAATGGTGGCCATCTCTAAGGGACTGAGCATATTTTTTCCTCCTTTATTTATTGGCAGCGTACCAGAGGTAGGCCGCCTCGCTGTTTTCATGGGGTATTCTGCCTTGACGCTTTACTTCCTCAATAGAGCTGTGCAGGCCGTAAGCCATAGCGGCATCAATATCCGTATAGCTCAGCTCACGCAGTCTGTCAACTCCGGGGAAATCCCGGCTGGGCTCGATAACGTCAGCAAGATATATTATTTTTTCCAGAAGGCTCATATCGGGCTTGCCGGTGGTATGCCAGCGTATAGCGTCGTAAACCTCCTGAGATATTCCGAAAACTTCTTTTGCAAACTCCGCGCCTGTTCTTGCGTGCAGGAGCGCAGGGCTGCAAAGTTCGGTATTGTCAAGGATAATACCATATTTATCGCACAATTTCAACTGCTCATCATTGTCAAGGCGCTTTGTAATATCATGGAGAATTCCCGCCTCTGCGGCAGTCTCCGGGTCCTCGCCCCATTTCATTGCCAGCATTACAGCCTCGCTCTCACAGCCTGCCACATGAGCAATGCGGGTAGGCTTTAAATATTCAAAGGCTTTTTCACGAAGCCACGGGATTTCCGGTGAAGCCTCGTAGTAGTTATTTTTGACAATGGACCAGTAAACCTCATCTTTAAGGTCTTCCTTGCCCTGACGAATTCTCAGCTTTTCCCGAATTTCCATTGAGGCCATGGGAAGCGGAACATGGGGCAGTATATAGATATTGGCATTGTACTTTTCTTTAAATTCTTCTGCTTTTTCTTTGAGGACAAGTTCATTGTCTTCGTCTCTTGCAAGAACAGCAACAGTACATTTTGAAAACAGCTCTTCAAATCTGTACCACTCCTCAAAGCTTAAAAACATGTCTGTGCCCATTACAAGCACAAGCTCATCCTCCGGATATTCTTCCTTTAAAGCTTCAACGGTATGGATAGTATAGCTCTTTCCCTCCCGTTTAAGCTCAATATCGGAAATTTCAACTCCGGGAATATCTGCAAAATTAAGCCTGCACAGCTCCATTCTATCATGGGGCTCCGGGCTGTTGGGTGCCATCTCTTTATGAGGTGGAATACGATCTGGAATTATGAGAAATTTATCCGGCTCCAGCTCACGGCTGACGGTTTCCGCCGCCGCTCTGTGGCCCAGATGAGGCGGGTTAAAGCTCCCGCCGTATACGGCAATTCTCATTTTTTCTTTTTGTCCTTTACCAGCTCAATAATGGGCTTCTTTTCATTTCTCTTGTAAAGAACGAATTTGGTTCCTATAACCTGTACCTGCTCTGCCTTGCAGGCCTCTGCCAGTGCGTCACATGCTTCTCTTGCGGTAAGCATGGAGTTTTCAAGAACTCTGCCCTTTACCAGCTCTCTTGCTTTAAGAGCTGCGGTAACGGAAGTTATAAGATTATCATTTATACCGGCTTTACCAACCTGAATTATGGTGTCCTCAGCCGCTGCAAGACCTCTGAGCTGTGCTCTCTGTTTGCTTGTAATTGCCATTTATTATCTCCTATTCTTTATTTAAAAAGTGCTTCAACAAAATTTTTGCTGTCGAAGGGAATTAAATCGTCCATAGCTTCTCCCACGCCCACATATTTTACGGGAAGATTAAGCTCGGATGCGATTGCGAAAACTATACCGCCCTTTGCAGTACCGTCAAGCTTTGTAAGCACAATGCCGGTAAGGCCGGAAGTTTCGAGGAACTGCTTTGCCTGAATAAGACCGTTCTGGCCGGTGGTAGCATCAAGAACCATAAGGGTTTCAACGTCTGCCTCAGGCAGCTCACGCTCGATTATACGGCGGATCTTATTAAGCTCGTTCATAAGGTTCTGCTTATTGTGAAGTCTGCCGGCGGTATCTATTATAATAACGTCTGCGCCTCTTGCCTTTGCAGCGCAGATACCGTCATAGACAACAGCACCGGGGTCGCTGCCCTCTTCGTGCTTTACAATGTCAGCTCCGGAACGCTCAGCCCAGATGTTAAGCTGCTCTGCTGCTGCGGCACGGAAAGTATCACCGGCGCAGAGAAGCACCTTTTTGCCCTGCTCCATAAGCTGATGGGAAAGCTTTCCGATAGTGGTGGTCTTACCGACGCCGTTTACGCCTACCATAAGGATAACGGAAGGCTTGGTTGTGAGCTTAAGCTCGGTTTCACCAACGTTGAGAAGCTTTGACAGGATTTCGATAAGGCCCGCTCTTGCCTCATCGCCCTTTCTGAAACGGCGCTCCCATGTCATTTTTTTAAGCTGGAAAACTACCTTTTCGGCAGTCTCCGCGCCCACATCACTCAGTACGAGGAGCTCTTCCAAATCGTCGTAAAAGTCCTCATTGTCAGGCTTAAACTCCTGAAATATCTCCTCCAGCTCTTCAAGATTGCTTCTTGTTTTTTTAAGGCCGGAGAATATTTTATCAAAAAATCCCATATCTTTACTCCTCTATTGTTTTCTGAGCGCTTTCAAGGTCAAGTTCAATAACAGTTGAAACGCCCTTTTCCTGCATAGTAACGCCATAGAGCATATCTGCTTCTTCCATAGTGCCGCGGCGGTGGGTAATAACAAGGAACTGGGTCTTGTCGGACATACGCCGCATGTATTCCGCATAACGGTTAACATTTGCCTCGTCCAGTGCAGCCTCAATCTCATCCATAACACAGAAGGGAGTGGGGCGCACCTTTAAGATTGCAAAATACAGTGCGATTGCCACAAAGGCCATTTCGCCGCCGGAAAGAAGGCTGATATTTGAAAGTGACTTTCCGGGGGGCTGAACCTTAATTTCAATGCCGCAGTCCAGAACGTTATTTTCATCTTCAAGCACAAGTGCCGCCTTGCCGCCTCCGAAAAGTTCGAGGAAGGTCTGGCGGAAGCACTGGTCAATCTCCTTGAAGCGCTCGGTAAACACCTGCTCCATTTCGCTTGTTATATCGGAGATTATATCCAAAAGTTCCTTTTTGGCATTCTCAACGTCGTCCCTCTGCTCAGTAAGAAATTCATAGCGCTCATTTACTCGCTGGAATTCCTCTATTGCGCCCAGGTTCGGAGTGCCGAGAGAGTTAACCTCTCTTCTCAGGTCGCCTATATGCTTTGCTGCCTTCTGTATATTATCTATGGGCTCTCTTAAAGCCTCTGCTGCTGTATGGCTCAGTTCATAGTTGTCCCAGAGCTTATCCAGAAGCTGCTTTTCTTCCATTTCGGAGGCAAGCTTCTTCTGCTCAATTCTGGCACACATACGCTCCATATCCAGAATATCTGCGTTTCTGGACTGGGCGTCCTTTTCAGTCTTTCCTCTGCGGCCTTCAAGTTCCAAACGGCTGCGGCTGATTTCCGCGATTTCGTCCTTTATCTTTGCCACTCTCTCGTTTATGCCTGCGAGTCTGTTTTCCTCTTCGGAAAGTCTGTTTTTAAAGCTCTCTATCTGATTGTCAGCCGCCTCAACTGCTTTTCTTCTGCTCTCGCTGTCACCTGACAGACCGCTGAGCAGGGCGTTGAGCTGGCGGAGGGAATTTTCTGTTGTTTTCTTTTCAGCTTCAAAGGAAGAACTCTTGCTCTTTAATTCTGCTCCGTCCTCCATTGCCATGTCAAGCTGATATTTTATAGCTGCAAGACCGCTCTTTGCTTTATTAAGCTCGTCAGCGCAGCGCTTTTCATCTTCTTCTACTCTTACTCTCTTCTTTTTAAGCTTCTGAAGCTCATTTGCTCTTGAAAGGACACCGCTTGTCTTTGCAGTGCTGCCGCCGGTCATGGAGCCGTCGGCGTTCATGAGCTGTCCGTCAAGGGTAACTATTCTCAGTCTGTTGCCGTTTGCCCGGGAAATACGGATAGCATCGGACAGGGTTTCGGCAACAATGGTTCTGCCTAAAAGGTTTGCAAATATGCCGGTATACTGAGGCTCGAATGTTACAAGGTTCATTGCAAGACCCACGAAGCCCGGATCTTTATCGGGAAGATTTTTAAGGCACTCCCCTCTTATAACATCCATAGGCATAAAGGTGGCTCGTCCGCAGTCACGGCGTTTTAACATCTCAATGGCGGCTTTACCGTCATTCTGGCAGTCAACCACAATTTTCTGAGCTGATGCGCCCAGAGCGGTTTCGATTGCAAGGGCACATTCCTCATTTGCTCTCAAAAGGTTTGCAACCGGGCCGTGTACACCACGGAGGTTTCCGTGCTCTGCCTCACGCATAACCACTTTAACGGCCTTTGAGTAGCCCTCATAATCCTTTTCCATTTCCTGAAGCATGTTTATTCTGGAATCCATGCTTCGTCCCTCAATCTGGAGGGAGGTGGCCTTATCGGTTAAATTCTTTAAAATCTCCTCGCGGCTGCCCATTTTCATTTTGCAGCCCTGAAGAATATTGTCGTTTTCTTTTGCCAGTTCAGCCAGCTTTGCAAGCTCCGCATCGGCACTCTCAATCTGCTTTTCGCCCTGTGCAATGCTCTTTTTAATTTCAAGAACACGATTTTCCTGCTCGGCTATATCGGTGAGCATACGCTCTTTATTTTTAATATTGCTCTCAATATTGGCTTTTATAACTGCGGCCTTTGCCTCACATTCGGAAGCCTCCGCCTCAGTTCTGGAAAGACGCTCTCTTGCCTGCTCGCTCTCCACATCCTTGCGGCGCATACGCTCGCTTATACTGTCGGATGAAGCGTACAGGGCGTTCAGTTCTTCTTTGGCTTTTTCAAGGCTGAGCTTTGCCTGATCGTACTCCTGATTTACGCTCTCTGCCTGATTGCGGAGCTTTTCAAGGCTTTCCATCCAGAGGGAAACTTCCTTAACTTTAAGCTCATCTCTCAAGCCAAGATAACGCTTTGCAATTTCGGACTGCTTTTTAAGGGGTCCTACCTGCATTTCCAGTTCTTCAATCTTATCGTTTACACGGAGCAGATTGTCCTCTGTGCGCTCCAGCTTGCGCTCCGCCTCTTCTTTTCTGTAACGGAAACGGGAAATTCCGGCGGCCTCCTCAAAGACCTCGCGCCGGTCGGTGCTTTTGTTGGAAACAATATCCGCAATTTTGCCCTGACCGATAATGGAATAACCGTCTCTGCCAAGGCCGGTGTCCATAAGCAGATTGTTAATATCCTTAAGTCTGACAGATTCACGGTTTATATAATATTCGCTGTCTCCGCTGCGGTAGTAGCGGCGGGTAAGCATGATCTCGCTGCTGTCATAATCGAAAATATGTGCGGAGTTATCGATAATAAGAGACACCTGAGCATAGCCCATAGCCCCTCTTTTTTCAGTACCGCCGAAAATGACATCCTCCATTTTAGCGCCTCGAAGCGCCTTGGAACGCTGCTCGCCCATGACCCAGAGAATGGCATCGGAAATATTAGACTTTCCCGAGCCATTGGGGCCGACGATGGCGGTTATATCTTTTTCAAATGTAAGTCGGGTCTTATCTGCAAAGCTTTTAAAACCCTGAATTTCCAAAGCCTTTAAGTACAAGTGAATAACCTCAATTATAAATAGTTAACTTAGGTATTATATTGCATTTACGCTGATTTTTCAACGGAAATAATTAAAATTTCTTCGTCATTTACCTCTGCGGGGCGAATTTTAAGCTCTTTTAATGAAAATTCCCTGCACAGAGTTTCGATATTCTGTCTATGCTGACCTGTCATCTGGGAAACTTTTGATTTATTAACCCCTAAAATCACCTTACTGCCGGCATCAACGCCATTCAAAAGCTCTCTTGCCTTATTGAGCATTATGCGGCTTTTCACAAGCTCACCAAGTGCCGGATGATAAGCGCCGCCCACGGCATCGCCGCCGGAGAGGTCATCGGTGGGGTTAAGGCCCAGTCTAATAATCGGAATGTTTGCAGCATTAAACATAGGTACGATTTTGGAGCATATCTCCACCGCATCCTCAACGCTGTGTTCTTTGTATCTTCCTGCCTTCCACAAATTGAAAAGGGCTGTATCCTTTACAATTACCGTTGGGTAAACTCTAACTCCGTCGGGTTTAAGCTCAATAATTTTTCTCACTGTTTCAAGACAGCTCTCTTCGCTGTCTCCGGGAAGGCCGGTCATCATCTGCAAAATAAGCTTAAAGCCCCATTCCTTTATAAGCTTTGAAGCATCCACAACGTCCTGCGCCGTATGGCCTCTGCCGGAAAGCAGAAGCACCTTTTCGTTAAGTGACTGAGCGCCCAGCTCTATTGTCTCAACGCCGTAGCTTTTAAGTCTTGTTAAAACAGCGCCGTCAATGGCGTCGGGGCGGGTGGAAAGGCGGATAGAATGGATAATTCCCTTATCCATATACTCTTTTCCTACCCCCAGCATACTCTCCTGATCTGCAACGGGAATAGCTGTAAAGCTGCCCCCATAAAACGCCAGTTGCCGCTTTGCCCCATTACAGGGCAAGGCGGCCGCTTTCTCTATCGCTTCTCGCACATCTTCTGCGGCAGCAGGGCGCTGAGCGCCGGAGATGTGCCGCTGATTGCAGAAAACGCAGTCATTGGGACATCCCAGATGTGGTACAAAAACAGGTATGATATTCTCTCTGGCGCTCATTTTCTCAGACCCTCCAAAGCCTTCATTGCAGCCATCTGCTCGGCTTCTTTTTTGGTTCTGCCGCTGCCCTCTCCGGCGGGAACGCCGTTAATGCTGACGCGGAAGGAGAAGGTCTTGTTATGGTCAGGCCCGGTTTCCGAGATAAGCTCATAGCTTATGCGCTGGTCGTGCTTTTTCTGCACAAGCTCCTGAAGCTCAGTCTTATAGTCACCTGTGCGGTGGGTTGCGCTGATTTCGGCACCGTCCAGAATGTTTTTCATAATAAAGCTCTTTGCCTGTTCATAGCCGCTGTCAATATACATAGCGGCTATAATGGATTCAACCATATCTGCAAGGATAGACGGCCGCTCACGTCCGCCGCTCTTTTCCTCGCCTTTTCCCAGCAGCATATATTCCCCAAGTCCCAGTGCAAGAGCAGTTTTGTGAAGGCTGCCCTCACATACAAGCTCTGCTCTCAGTCTTGTCATGCTGCCCTCAGGCAGTGCGGGCTTATAGTTATAAAGAAATTCCGCAGTCACAAGCTCCAGCACGGAGTCGCCCAGAAACTCAAGCCGCTCATAGCACTTGCAGTTTTCATCGTGCTTTTCGTTTGCGTATGAGCTGTGGGTAAGGGCTGTACGCAGGAGATTTTCATTTTTAAATTTGTATCCTATTTTCTTTTGAAGCTCTTCCATTTTTATATTTTCCCGACCTTCATATTGTCGATATTTTCTTCAATATCTTTGATTATATTGCATTCAACAAAAGCTTTTGCCTGTCTCACAGCGGCGAAAATGCAGGCTGCATTGGATGAGCCGTGAGCCTTTATTACAGGCTTTGAAATACCGAGAAGTGCAGTTCCGCCCACTTCGTTTACGTCCATGGACTTCTTCATTATGCCTAAATCCTTTTTAAGTACGGCTGCTGCAAGCTTATTCTTGACATTCTTGAAGAACACGCCTTTAAGCTGAGTCATTATGTACTTTATAACGCCCTCGGTGGTCTTCAGCAGAACATTACCGGTAAATCCGTCACTTACGATAACATCATAGTTTCCGGAAAATACGCCTGTTCCCTCGGCATTGCCCACAAAATTGATTTTTCCTTCCTCGTGGGCTTTTTTAAGCAGGGCAAAGGTCTCCTGACGAAGTTCGCCGCCCTTGGTGTCCTCGGTGCCGATATTTAAAAGACCGATTCTGGGGTTTTCGCAGCCCATCATCTTTTTGGCGTAAAAGCTGCCCATGTAGGCAAACTGCAAAAGATACTCAGCAGTGCAGGTATCGTTTGCGCCGCAGTCAATGAGCATAACTCCGTGCTCACCCGCAGGAAGTACGGGAGAGAGTGCGGGACGGCGGATGCCCTTAATGCGCTGGACAATAAAGGTTGCGCCGGTTACCAGAGCGCCGGTGCTGCCGGCGGAAACCACAGCGTCACCCTCGCCGTCTTTAAGCATGTTAAGTGCAACAGCCATGGAAGATTCACTCTTCTTTTTCTTATCGCGCACAATGCACACAGGGTTATCGTCCATTGCAACCACTTCTCTTGCATCCACAACAGGAATGTCGCTGCAGCTTTCATTTTTAAGGCAGGCTTCAACATCTTCCTTGCGGCCTACCAGAACTATATCAACGCCCAGCTCACGTTTTGCCTTTACAGCACCTTTAACAATTTCTTCCGGTGCATTATCTCCGCCCATGGCGTCAATTATTATTTTCACAGTTAAAAACCTCCCGCTCTAAAAGCTCGTCTATAATCTCAAGTGAGCGCCGGGAAATCTCGGCGTTTTTGTTTCTCTTGCCCTTCACTCTGTAACCGAGAGGGCTGATAATACCGAAATTTATATTCATGGGCTGGAAATCGCCGACGCTGCCGCCGGATATATAGTTACCCAGCGCACCGATAGCTGTTTCCTGAGGAAAGTCCACAGAGGGCAGGCCCAAAATTTCCGCTGCCTTCTCTATTCCAACCAGCATGCCGGAAGCGGTAGATTCCACATAACCCTCAACTCCGGTCATCTGACCTGCAAAGCTGATTCGCAGGTCGGATTTAAGTCTGTAATACTTATCCAGGAGCTTGGGGCTGTTTAAATATGTATTTCTGTGCATTACTCCGTAGCGGAGAAATTCCGCATTTTTAAGGGCAGGTATCATGGTAAATACCCGCTTCTGTTCACCCCATGTGAGATGAGTCTGGAAGCCCACCATATTGTAAATAGTTCCGTCTGCATTATCACGACGGAGCTGAACAACGGCGTAGCTTTCCTCCCCTGTTCTGGGGTCTTTAAGACCCACAGGCTTTAAGGGGCCGAAACGCAGAGTGTCAATGCCGCGTCTTGCCATAACCTCAACAGGCATACATGCCTCGAACACTCCTCCGTCATCAAAGCCGTGCACAGGTGCCTCCTTGGCATTTCTCAGCTCCTCAACAAAGCTGAGGTACTGCTCCTTATTCATAGGGCAGTTTACATAATCCGGTGTTCCCTTATCGTATCTGGATGCAAGATAGGCGCTTTCCATATCAACGCTTTCAATGCTGACTATGGGCGCAACTGCATCGTAGAAATGTAAAGGCGTTTCGGGGCAAAGCTCTGAAATTTTTTCTGCAATAGCGTCACTGCTCAGAGGGCCTGTTGCAATTACGACCTGTCCCTCCGGAATTTCGGTTGCTTCTTCCCTTATAACCTCTATATTTTCGTGGTTTTCCAGCTTTTCGGTTATATATTTTGAAAAGCCCTCTCTGTCAACTGCCAGCGCACCGCCGGCAGCAACCTTGTTTATATCTGCGCTCTCCATAATAAGAGAACCCATGCGGCGCATTTCGGCCTTTAAAAGACCGACTGCATTTGTAAGCTCATCACTTCTGAGAGAGTTTGAGCAGACAAGCTCTGCAAAGTATTCTGAAGTGTGAGCCGGGCTCTTATGCTCAGGCCGCATTTCATAAAGGCGAACCTTTATACCTCTTTTTGCAAGCTGCCAGGCACATTCGCTGCCTGCAAGTCCCGCTCCCAATACGCTGACTGTTTCCATATATTATTCCTTATCTTCTGTTTT
>JAHHRQ010000057.1 GCA_020025715.1 Oscillospiraceae bacterium
ACGTGGATAAGATAATAGTTCCGGTGTTTGACTATGAAGATAACCATTATTATGAGGAAATATCTGATAGTGCAGAGCGCCACGGAACGGAAATTATATTTCTGACAGATGACAGAAATATAGAATATGATGGATTAAATATCCACCTTTATAAAGCCCCGCCCAGCTCTGATATAAACGAAAGCAGCATTAAAATTCTGGCTTCTTTCGGGAAATATGATATGCTTGCTACCGGCGATGCTTCAAAGAGCACGGAAAGAAAGTTTCTTAAGCAATGTGAGATTAAAGATACAGAATTGCTCATTGCAGGACACCACGGCTCAAAATATTCAAGCTGTCCCGAACTACTGGAAAGCATTGGTGCTAATACTGCTATAATCAGCTGCGGCTGGAACAGCTTCGGTCATCCAAGCGAGGAAACACTTGAAGCTCTGGAGGAATACGGGTATAATGTATTCAGAACAGATTTAGACGGCAGAGTAGAGATCAGAATAGGAAAAGACTATGGCTAAAAACAACGAAAAAAGCGTTAATTACGCTGATGAAATAAGAAAACTAAAAGAAAAAGGGCCTGAGCGTATTTACATGCTTCGAGGCAAAGAAGATTATCTGCGGGAGCAATATCTAATTAAACTAAAGCAGATATGTTTGCCTGATGGTGAGGATAGTTTCAGCTATAAGAGAATAGACGGCCCGGAAATAAACGTTAATGAACTCAGAGCCGCAGTGGATGCAATGCCATTTATGACTGAGCGCACTTTTGTTGAGCTGAGAAACCTTGATTTTGGGAAAATGAAGCCCCCTGAGGATTTTATGGCTGTATTTTCCGATATTCCCGACTACTGCACTGTTGCGCTTGTGTTCAGCTCAGAAGATAAGGTAGACGGAAAATTAAAGCTTGTAAAGGAAATCAAAAAAATAGGCTCTGACCTTAATTTCAGCGCACAGGCACAAGGTCCGCTGATTAACTGGGTTGTAAGACATTTTGCCGCCGCCGGAAAAAGCATAGATTTGCAGGCAGTACAGCGTCTGATTTTTATAAGCGGCGAATATATGGGTAAGCTCATCCCGGAAATCGACAAAATATCCGCTTATGCCAAAGGTGATAAAGTAACTGTTGCCGATGTAGAAGCGGTTGCAAACCACATTCCTGAAGCACAACTTTTCGATATGACCGACTATATTTCAAAGCGTGAATATAATAATGCGGCTGCAGAAATGGCTGAGCTCCTTGCAGATAAAAATAACAGCCCCATTATGCTTATAGCAGTTCTTGGTGCACAGATGCGTAAACTGTACGCTGCAAAACTGGCTCAATTAAATAATCTGGGTACTTCCTATGTTATGGAGGTCTGTTCATATAAATATGATTTTCAGGCAGTAAATCTTATGAGATCTGCCAGAGGTTTCAGCTTAAAACAGCTTAAAAGGGCAGTAGAATTATGCGCTGAGGCCGATTATAAAATGAAGAGCAGTTCATCTGATGATGAAGGACTGCTTATAGAAACCATGATGAGAATAGCGAGCGGAGAAGAGAATGCGGCAGATTAAAGAGGTTATAGTTGTAGAGGGCAGATACGATAAAAACTCCCTTTCACAGGTTGTGGATGCAGTAATACTGGAAACAGGCGGCTTTGGTATATTCAATGACCGCCAGAAACAGAAACTGCTGAGACAAATGGCAGAAAAAAGAGGACTTATAGTCCTCACTGATTCTGACGGTGCCGGATTTGTAATCAGAAACTTTATTAAATCCTGTGTTCCTCCCCAGTACCTGAAACAGGCCTATGTTCCTGATATATACGGCAAGGAAAAGCGAAAAAAAGCCCCCTCAAAAGAGGGGAAACTTGGAGTTGAGGGGATGAGACCGGAAATTCTGTTAAACGCATTGATTAAAGCCGGTGCAACATTTGATGACGATATTCAGACTGAAAAACAGAAGCTCATTACTAAGACTGATATGTATCTTAAAGGCCTCAGTGGGGGAGAGGGGAGCCGTCAAAAGCGGGCCGCTCTTATTAAACAGCTTGATTTACCGGAACATCTTACAGCCGACGGCCTTCTGGACGTACTAAATGCGGTTATGAGCAGAGAAGAGTTCCTTAATTTTCAGCTCTGAATGGCTTCTATAAGGAACGAACCTATTACACCAAGAAGCAGGACGGCCTGAGAGATTTCATTTAAAGAAATTGCTGTCATGTATAGATTGTAATATTCGCTCATGTTTCCGCCCCATTCAACTAAAAGAGCAAAAGCGCATAAACAAAGCAGACAGCATAATTTAACAGAACTTAAAAGTATGTACCACGCATCATTTGACATTGAAAACATACGATTCATAGTTTTTTTAAACATTAAAAACCACCTCTCGCTGATTTTAAACGGCGTAAGGTGGTTTTTCAATGCAAAGATTTTTCCAGATTCTTTTTAAGGCTGCGGGCGTAGGCTATACATTGTTTCTGTGCTGATTCAATTGGGACATTTGAAAGGCGCAGTTTATCAGCGTATTCCATAGTTTCAGATAAAATTTCAGAATCAATATATCCGGCTGCCTGCAAATCCTCAGCTGTAACATATGGCCTACTCATTATTTTGTTATAGATTTCAAGCCGTTCTTTTAAAAATGCTATGTTCTTTTCGGCATTTCCGACAGGAATCTGCCCCAGACAATCAGCAGCACCGAGATAAATAAGGTCAAGGGGAGCTATTGACTCGTTAAACATTCTGTTGCTAGCCTTAATAGAGGAATTATTTACTGCTATGGTATTAGGCTTCATATGCAGAAGCGCCATATTAAGGACATACTTTATTGTATCGTCTGAATAATGCAGACGTTTTAAGAAATCCTCAATTAAAGGAAGCCCTTTACTTTCGTGATCGTAGGAGTGTATTACACCGTTAATTTCTTCTGTGCATACAGCTTTACCAAAATCATGCACCAGTGCAGAGAGCATAAAGCCAAGCGGAAAACTTACTTTCTCTCGAAAACTGACAGCAGCATCAATAACAAGCATTGTGTGGTTCCATACATCGCCCTCAGCATGAAATTTCGGGTTCTGGTGCAGGCCTATAAGAGAGAATAATTCCGGATAAATTACTTTAAAATCATCATTAAAGCGAAGCTTTTCAAAAAATTCAGAGGGCTTTGCATCATTTAACAGCGCATTTTCAAGGTTATTTTTATTTAAAAGCATAAATATATACCAAAAAAGGCAATCCAAAATGGATTGCCTTTTTTATTAAAATCAAAGAGGGATTATTAGAGGTTGTAACCAACTTCAAAGCCCTGATGCATAGCATCGCTGGACTGACCGGGCTTGATAGCGTCGCCGATGACGTGAACTTCGGGTACGAACTTCTTGAGTTCCTCGGACAGAGGATCGTACTTTCTGGAGCCAAGACCGAGAACGATGAAGTCGAAGTCCTTGAGCCACTGCTCAGAACCGTCTCTGGTGCTCTGAATCTTAACGTCACGATCGGTTACTTCAAGAACCTTGGAGTTGATGTGCATCTTAACGCCTTCTTTGCGGAGGCTTGCAAGAGCAATGTTTCTGTTAGGCAGGCAAACGCCGGTCATCATCTGAGGCATCATTTCTACAAGCTCAACCTCAACGTCACCGATGCAGCCGGTGTGGAAGAAGGTGGTGTTAGGACGAGCATCCTGCATGATCATCTCAGCGGTCTCGCAAGCAACTTCACCGCCGCCCAGGATGCAGACACGGCCCTGAGGAATGGTTACCTTGCGGCTCAGAATGTCGTGGGTGGTGATTACGTGCTCAGGATCGATACCCTTGATGAAGGTGGGGATGAAGGGCTTTGCACCGGTAGCAACAACAACTGCGTCGGGAGCAAACTCCTTAACGTTCTCAACAGTAGCTTCCTTCTTGAACTCGAACTTAACGCCGGCCTTGTGAGCACGGTAGTTCAGGTGGGTGAGCCACTTGCACATCTCCTGCTTACCGGGAGATACAACAGCCAGGTTCAGCTGACCGCCGATGATGTTGCTCTTTTCCCAAACGGTGACATCATGTCCGCGCTCAGCAGCAGTAACAGCAGTGTACATACCGCCGGGGCCGGCACCGATGATAAGAACCTTCTTGGGGCTGGTGGTGGGATTGGAGGGGAAATCATACTCACGGCCTACCAGGGGGTTGATATGGCACTTGCAGACGGGGTGAGTGGGATTCTCAGGAGTGATGCAGCGACCGCCGCAGGAACCACAGGGAGTGATATCGTCGAAGCGGTTCTCATGAGCCTTGTTAGGCAGGTCAGGATCTGCGAGCAGAGGACGGCCGAGGGAAACACCATCAACCAGACCGCGCTCAACAATGTCAGCTGCGTAACGGATATCGTTGATCTTACCGACAACGAATACGGGGATGTTTACGACCTTCTTGATTTCGGAAGCTTCGTAAACGTTCATGCCGATCTTCTGGCCGTGAGAAGGAAGAATGTTCTGCAGGCCTTCGTACTGAACACCACCGGAAACCTCCAGCATGTCAACACCGGCAGCCTCGAACTTGGGAGCCAGATACAGCATCTCTTCCAGAGAGTTACCGCCGGCCATACGCTCAGAACCGGAAACACGGAGAACGATGGGGAAGTCACGGCTTACATTTCTGCGGCACTCTTCGATGATCTCGAGGATGAGCTTTGCACGGTTGTCAATGCATCCGCCGTACTCGTCCATACGCTTGTTACGCAGGGGAGAAAGGAATGCACCGGGGAGCATGTAAGCGTGTGCAGCGTGCAGTGCAATACCGCCGCAGCCGGCTTCTTCAGCTCTGCGTGCTGCCTGACCGTACTGCTTAACGATCTTGTGCAGCTCTTCAATGGTAGCAGGTCTGGAAACATGGCCGTTTGCGTTGGTGTTTGCAGAAGGACCGATGGGGGTGATGCCCTTCATAGCGCAAATGGACTCAGGACCGGGGTGAACGATCTGGGGGATAAGGGTGGAACCAGCGTCGCTTACGCGCTTTGCGAAAGCAGCGAACTGAGGAATCAGCTTATCCTTGTCAAGAGCAGTGGTCTTGCCGATGTACCAGTACTTGTGGTCAACGGTAACTGCGTCAATAACAACGTAACCTACGCCGCCTTCAGCTCTGCGGACGAAAATGTCAGCCAGCTGTTTAGGAACGGTACCGTCAGTTGCTTCATAGTGCATGCTCATAGGAGCCATTGCAATACGGTTCTTGAGGGTGGTTCTACCAAGCTTCAGGGGGGTGAAGAGCTTGGCGTTTTTCATGTCTGTAATCATGTGTGCTATCTCCTCTATAAATATTTATAAAATGCTGTGTTAATTACCGAACTATTCAGTACGGATAGTAGGGTCAGAGGTTTACTGTGCTGGGTCTGTAACCGCCGTCAACACAGATGTTGGTAGCGGTAACGTATTTAGCCATGTCGGAAGCGAGGTAAAGCATGGCATTAGCCACGTCCTCAGCATCGCCCATGTGCTTAAGGGGAATGCTTTTTTCAAAGGTTTTTCTCGCAGAAGATTCAAGAGAAGAAACCATCTCGGTGTTTATAACACCGGGAGCAACTGTGTTTACTCTTATGTTCCAGGGAGCAAGCTCAAAAGCAAGAGTTTTGGACATGCCCAGAATAGCAGCTTTGCTGGCGGGGTAAGGGCATCCCATTCCGGAACCGCAAAGAGCAGTGATAGATGAAGTGTTAATTATTACACCGTGCTTTTGCTTTTTAAAATAAGATGTAACATATTTGCAGAAATTGAATACTCCCTTTACATTAATATCCATTACTCTGCCGAATTCATCCTCGGAAATGCGGGTGATAGGCTTATCACAGGAAACACCTGCAATATTTAACATGATGTCGATTGCACCGTAATGTTCAACAGCCTTCTGAAGAGCAGATTTTACATCTTCAGCATTGCGGACATCACACTGACATCCGTAGAACTCAGAACCGAAGCCTTCGACAACATTTTTAAGATTATCCATACAATCAGTACGGACATCAACACCGAAAATCTTTGCGCCGTTTTTGGCAAAAACTTCAGCAGCCTTGCGGCCGATACCTGAGTTAACGCCAGTTATAACCGCGACCTTATTGCTTAAAAGCATTATTTGACCTCCTTATTCAGAGAACAGAAAATAAATCGGCAAAACAAGTCACAGATTTACTTCCTTCAACATTATAAAACATGTGTGAATAAAACGTCACACAATATTTTTGATAAACAAACAGTACAAAAGCAAAAAAGCTTCCTTTTTATAAATCAATGCAGGTCAAATATCGTGCTTTAGCTAACTGAGCAAAATAAACCTAAAACTGTTGACGTAAGACAGCTAAAGTGGTAAAACTATACCTGTAAGACTTAAATACCGTTTTCGCACATTTCGTACATTTTATATAATACAAAATGTCTACGGATATAGCAAGCAAAATTTTAGCAGATTTGAAAAAAATTCAGCCATATTCTGCGAAGTTACTAATATTTCACTTTTTGTACGTTAAGCGTTAAGAAAAAACGAGTAAAATTGCGCACTTATGTAAGGGCACTATGTTAAAATTTTAATAGGATGTTTTCCGCTATATCCCATAACTAATTGCAAGTGAATCCTGGGCGGAGCCGTTCCCACCGACTCTGTCCCAAAAATAAATTTAAAAGAAAGATGGTATTGCAAATGAGCTATGACGCACTGTTTAGCCCCATAAAGATTCGCGGGCTCGAACTCAAAAACCGTATCCTCATGCCCGGCATGAACACTAAGATGGTTAAGAACAAGCACGGAGTTTCCGACGATGTTATCGCCTATCATGTAGCACGTGTCAAAGGCGGCTGCGGACTTAACATGGTTGAACTTGTCGCTATTTGCCCTGAGGTTCACGCTTACCTTTACTTCGGCCTGTACAAAGATGAAGATGTTGAAGGTCTGAAGAAGCTGACTTCTGCTATTCACGAAGCAGGCGGTAAGGTTGGTGTTCAGATTTGGCACGGCGGTTTCGTTCCCGCTGACTTCTTCGATGAAACCAACAAGCTTGAGACTCCTGACACTCTGACTGTTGATGACATCCACAGAATAGTTAAGGATTTCGGTATGGCCGCTAAGAGAGCAGTTGAAGCCGGCTTTGATACCCTTGAGTACCACGCAGCTCACACTTATCTGCCTCACGAGTTCCTCAACCCCTACCTCAACTCTCGTACTGACGAGTACGGCGGCAGCTTCGAAAACCGTGTTCGCTTCCCCCTGGAGTGCATCCGTGAGATGAGAAAGAACATGCCCGAAGACATGCCTCTGTTTATGCGCTTAGACGCTATCGATGAGCTCATGCCCAAGAACCTGACCGAGGACGAAATCGTTGATTTCATCAACCTTGCAGCTGATGCAGGTGTTGATATTGTTGACCTGTCCCGTGGTAACGCTCGTTCCAATGCTACCGTTTACGAGGTTCCTCCTTACAACCTCAAGCCCGGCTTCAACATGGACATCATCGGCAATGTAAAGAAGAGAATCAAGATCCCCGTAGCAGGTGTTGGTCGTTTCACCTACGCTGCTCTGGCAGATCAGATGATAAGAGAA
Organism: Oscillospiraceae bacterium; assembly: GCA_020025715.1. Taxonomy (GTDB): domain Bacteria; phylum Bacillota; class Clostridia; order Oscillospirales; family Oscillospiraceae; genus Limivicinus. The sequence continues at coordinate 7,548 of JAHHRQ010000057.1, forward strand.
GGCAAGTGCGATATGGTCGCTGTCGGCCGTGCACAGCTTGCTGATCCTGAATGGTGCAACAAGTCCCGTGAAGGCCGTGAGGACGAGATCCGTCGCTGCATCGGCTGCACTCAGGGCTGCTACGATAAGGTTATCGATCCTAACGCACATCACATCACCTGCAACCGTAACCCCCAGCTGTGCCTGGAGTACAAGGGTCTTGAGATGGCTGATAAGGCAAAGAACGTTATGGTTATCGGCGGCGGTGTCGGCGGTCTGATGACTGCTGAATACCTCAAGAAGCGCGGCCACAATCCCACCGTATACGAAGCATCCGATGAACTCGGCGGACGTTTTATCCTTGCTGGTAAAGCTCCTAAGAAGCAGGAGTTTGAGGCAGCTGCACGTTGGGAAGGCGAAGAGGCAAAGCGTCTTGGCGTTGATATCAAGATGAATACCACTGTTACTCCCGAAATGATTGAGGCAGAGAAGCCCGATCACGTTGTTATTGCTATCGGTGCTGAGCACAAGAACCCCGACATCAAGGGTATTGACGGCGCTGATGTTGTTCTTGCTGAAGATATTCTTGCAGGCAAGGTTCAGGCTCACGGTGAGACCATCGTTCTCGGTGGCGGCGGTGTCGGCATTGAAGTTGCTCAGTACATAATTCAGCACGGCATGACCGATTCCGTACGTATCATGGATAAGGTTCGTGTATGCAACGGTGTTGGTATGCTGCGTAACATGTTCCTCAAGCTGGAGTACACTGAAGAGCAGATCGTTCGTACTAACAAGGCTACTGTTACCGAGATCGGCGATCACGAGATCACCTACACCATCGTTAACAAGGCTAAGAAGAAAGTCGAGAAGACCCGTCACTTCGATACTCTTGTTGTCGCATTCGGTACTGTTTCCAAGCCCACTGACGCTCTGGTTGCAAAGTGCGAAGAACTTGGTATACCCTACGATGTTATTGGCGATGCCAAGGAGCCTCGTATGGCTATTGATGCTACTCGCGAAGCTTTCGAGATTGGCACCAGAATATAATCTCTTTTAAATTGAAAGGAAGCTTTTACTATGACAGTTGAAGAACGTCTGGAAGCTCTTGAAAAAGAAGTACAGCGAATGAAGGATGTTGAGGCTATCACCGCTCTTAAGAGCAGATATTTCCGTGCTCTTGACACCAAGGATTGGCCTGAACTGGAGAAGACCATGTCTCCCTCCATCTCTACTTCTTACTCCAACGGTAAGCTGGTTTTCCATGGCCCCAAAGAAGTTACTGCATACTTCAATGAATCTATGCCCAAGACCGAAATCACCCTGCATCAGGGACACAACCCTGTTATCACCTTTGAGAGCGATACCGTTGCTTACGGCAAGTGGTACCTGCAGGATAAGCTGATATTCTGCAAGGGCAATCCTTATGAAGGCCTTCAGATCGAAGGTTCCGCTATCTACACCGACAAATATGTCAAGATAGACGGCGAGTGGCTCATTCAGGAGACCGGATACCTCCGCGTCTTCGAGGAGTCCTTCCAGCGCGATAACACTCACCACCTCAGAATCAACATGTTTGCTCCTAAAAAGGCAAAAAAGAGTGTTAAGAAGTAATATTTCATAAAGCAGGTTTAATGCCGCCATGCCTTCGTGGCATGGCGGCATTTACTGTGGTTTTCAATAAAAAAATTGTCTTAAACAGAGGTTTTAAGTCAACAGAGAGAGGTATTTGAAGTGGTCCGTGAGATAAGACGTAAAATATACAGAAAGATACGTTTTAAAAACTGGTATCGTAAAGCTAATTATTATCACAGAAAGAAAGATAAAATAGACGATATTATAAGAGACTTTAAAACTCCGGAGGAGCTTGCTGATAAGCACTATTACAAAGCTCTGAAAAAGGATATGATCAGAAGTCTTTTTAAATACGGCTCATATTATAATGAATACTTCTACTTCGGTTTTGAAGGTCAGGATGAAGAATACCGCAGAGGATTTATTACCGAAGGCATCCGCCTCAGCTTCTATCCCAGAATGAATGACCCTAAAAACACTGATATGCTTGAAAACAAGTATCGTACATATAAGAAGTTCCGTGATATGTTCAACCGGGACATTGTATGTGTACGGAAAAAAGATGAAATCAGTGATGAAGCTCTTGAAGAACTGAGGCAGTTTACCGAAAAGCATCCTCGTTTTGTGGTTAAGCCTATATATGCTGCTTTCGGCAAGGGCGTTCATTTTGAAAATATCTCTGATTATTCCTCCGTTGAGGAGGCATGGAACGCGTTCCATGAAAACGGCGCAGTAATAGAAGAACCTATTGTTCAGGGAGAGGGAATGGCTTGTATTCACCCTCAGTCTGTTAATACACTGAGAATTCCTACCGCAGTAATTAAAGGTGAAAACGGTGAGCCGGAAGTACGTCTCTTTAATCCTACTTTAAGAGTTGGTATGGGCGAGAGCATAGTAGACAACTTCTCAGCCGGCGGTATATCCGCTCTTATTGACCCTGAAAGCGGTAAAATCTATACAGACGGTGCCGATAAAAAAGGCCATAAATATGAATTTCACCCTAATACCGGTGTAAAATTCAAAGGTTTTCAGATACCCCAGTGGGATGAAGCAGTTGCCATTGTAAAGAAGGCAGCGCTTATGGTTCCCGGCAATCATTATTGCGGTTGGGATCTCGCATACAGCGTAAACGGCTGGTGCATGGTTGAAGCCAACTGTACCGCTCAGATGGGCGGAATGCAGCTTGTTACCAAAACAGGCCGCCGTAAGGAGCTTGAAGCTCTTATTTCTAAAATGTAATTGATGGTGCGCACTATGAGGATAATTGCTCTTACCGCTGCTGAAAGGCACATTGCCTCCTTCGCTGAGCAGCTCTCTGTTAAAACCGGTCTTGATGCCGGATGGCTTTACCGTGACATTATAAAGGTAAAGCGTATGAATCGCATTTCCCTTGATGAATACGAATGGACAGGCTGCTACAAGCTTAACGACGAGCAGAAGAAGTCCATTTCTACCCTTTGGACAAGAATGGACTTCCGCAGAACCTTTACCGACAGACGGTATATCGGCCTGCTGATGAATAAATATATATTCTCTAAGGTGTTTTCTGATTTCTACGGCAGAAAATGCTATCAGCTTCAGGATGTTACCCCCGAACTTATTAAGGAAATAAGAGGGGATATAAACAAGGTTGTCATTAAGCCTAACTGCAAAGGCCAAGGTGAGGGCGTTCGTGTTCTCAGCGTAAAGACTGATGAAGAAATAGCCGAGGCTATGAAGATAATCAGTGAGCTGGGTCAGGGCGTCATTGAGGAATATATAATTCAGCATGATGAATTTAACAGATTTAATCCTGCTGCCGTTAATATAGTAAGATTTTATTCTCTTACTTCTCCCTATGGCTCTTACATATTCGCTCCCGTGTTCACCACCTCTATAAATCTCGAAATTTCCAACGGCTGTCAGGATGCTCTTACTTCCGTTGTTGATATAAGAAACGGCACAGTTCTTACTGATGCTGTTGACCAGCTTAATATTGTAGACTATAAGGAACATCCTGTAACCAAGGTTCCTTTTAAAGGTTTTAAAATTCCTTACTGGGATGAAACAATAGAAATGATGCGAAAGGCTGTTCCTCTTGCGTCTAAGATTTCCAATATCGGATGGGATGTAGCTATAACTAAAAACGGTCCTATTATAATTGAGGCTAATACAATTCCCGGTTTTAATACCGCTCAGTACAGAGGCTTCTACGATGTGACCGACGGTTATGGCTATGAGGAACTGTTCGACGAAGGACGCAAGGGTATACCCTTTAAAATCGATAAACGCTTTGAGAAGGTTGTCTTAAAGCTCAGCTGATAATCAGGAGGATTTAAATGGAGAAAACATTAAAGCTGCATTATGCACGACTTCAGAACATGGGCGATCTTTTAAATCCTATGATTATTGAGAAGTGCTTTGGATGCAAGGTTGAGCGCAATTCATTTTTGACAGGTGAAATGTGCGCTATCGGCAGCTGCCTGGGTCAGTATTGCTACCACGGCAATATTCTCATGCGTATCAGACAGCTGTTTAACGGCTATAAAGTTCCCCATGTGTATGTATGGGGTACAGGCTTTATAGACTACGATGACTGCAAACACCACTTCTTTAAACGTGATATGGAGTTCCTCGCTGTCCGCGGCGAACTTACCCGCACTAACCTTGAGAGAATGACAGGAAAAAAACTTGACATTCCGACAGGAGATGCAGGGATTTTGGCGCCTTTACTCCTTGACGAAACGCCGGAAAAGAAGTACGATATTGGAGTAATTCCGCATATATGCGATTTAGGTGAAGAAACAGTTAATAATGTGCTGAAAGACTACGAAAACGTTCTCTTTATCAATGTTAAGGATGAACCTTTGGAGGTAATAAAGCAGATTGCTCAGTGCAGAACAATTCTTTCCTCCAGCCTCCACGGTCTTATTGTGGCCGATGCCTATAATATTCCCAATATGCATGTGCTGTTTTCCGATAAGCCAAAAGGTGACGGCTATAAATTCGATGATTATTATTCTGCATACGGCGTTAAGCACTTATGCAGAGATTTAAGAAATGAGCCTGCGCCTTCTATTGAAGAAATCAAGTCCTCATATGCTATTACAGAAGAAATGATTGAGGAAAAGAAACGGCTTATGTTAAATGCTTTCCCAAAAGAATTTATTTCCTCAGGAGTTAATATAAATGGACTGCTCTGAACTTATATCAGTAATTATCCCAAGCTATAATAGAAAAGATAAGCTTCCCGCCTGCATAGAAAGCGTTTTAAATCAGACATACAGCAATATAGAGCTTATTGTTGTGGATGATGCTTCAACCGACGGGACGGAAGAACTTTTTAATGAAATAAGTGACTCAAGACTAACATATCTCAGATATGATGA
>JAHHRQ010000058.1 GCA_020025715.1 Oscillospiraceae bacterium
AAAATCCCTTTGCTTGGGTAGAAGAAAGATTGATGGTTATGCGTGAGAAAGTTTTTGTACTTCACTGTAGGTTAACATAATCCGATTGCAAGCGTAAAGACAACCGTTTTCTGAATTAGAAATGGAGCAAAGCATCACGAATTAAAGCTCAAAACTTTAAATCACGAGAACTAAATATAAACTCAAAAAGAAGTAAAAGAAAAAACACAGCTGAAACAAAACGCCGTTGTCAACACAAGATGGAATTTGAACATGGTAGCGCAAGAGAAAGCTTTCGTGTGTCGTTAAAAGGTTTACATAACTAAATAAAATTGCCGTTTTGCTTGATATAAAATCCTGAATAAAACTAATAGAATGATTAAAACAATGCTGCGATTTAAAGTTTAAAACTTTAAATCGCGGCACTTTTTTCTTTACTAAACTTTTCTTATCTAAAATTCAAACTGATTATATTGCTTGAGTTCTGCTTCATGGGTTCTGCTTCATGGGTTCTGCTTCATGGGTTCTGCTTCATGGGTTCTGCCCATGAGTTCTGCTTCATGGGTTCTGCCTCAAGGGTTACTGCTTGAATTCTACTTCATGTGCTCTACTGCTTAAATTCTGCTTTTTGCTTCCATACAGCGTGTTAGCAGAAATTTTCGTGCGAATACTTTATTCCGCAGCAGCATTTGCATCTAAAACAGCACCGCTTACGCCTGCCCCGTAGCAGTCTGCACATCCGGCGCGGGAGAGACGTTCCCTTTAAACATCTTCACCTGTACTGCCGCAAACAAAACTGCGAACAGACCCAGTGCAACCCAGTAACCGGGCTGAGCGGCACGGAGGGAGAAGTTCCAGCCGGCATTTATGTTTGCGATATTCTCCCAGCGGCCCCAGAGAATAAGGGCAACGGGAATATTCAGCAGCACCGCAAGCTCTGCCGTGACTTTGAGCCACAGTGCATCAATGCCGTAAAAAATATATGTTCCTAAAATCAGCAGCATAGGTGCAAAGAAAATAATAAACTCAGCGCCCCAGTCATAGCCGCACATTTTGGGATTATAACTGAACCAAGGCAGGCAGAAACCTGCACAGCTCAGGATAAAGGCAAATTTATAAAAATCAAATTTCTTCATTTTATCAGCTCCTTTTGGCATTATATCATACAATATGGAAAATGTTTCTTAAGAATATTTAAGAATTGCTTAAGAAAATACATTATATAAATATATTATGCCGATTTAGAGAAAATTTTATAAACAAAAGTTCATCTCGGTATTTACCCCCCTGCCGCCATATGCTATAATCAGGAAAAAGAGAAACGAATTACTGCCCCCGTGCGGTAAAAAGTCGGAATTCAAATAAAGGAGCTGACAGCATGGAAAAATCATACTACAAGCGACCGTGGTTTAAATGGGTAAGCCTCGCACTGGCGCTGCTCCAAATCTTGACGTTGAAGTCTAATATTCAGGACTACATCATTAACACCTCCGCCGGCATTTTCAGCCCTCCGGAGCTTCAAAAATACGCGGTTGCAAAAGAATTCGGCTGCGTTATGAATGTGCTGCTGATAACTCTGTTTCTGGGTGAATTCCTTATCAGCGTTCTGGCAAAAAGCAGCCGACAGCAGACTAGTGGAAACTGCACCGTACTTATTATAATGGCGGCGGAGCTGCTGCTGTCCCTGGTTATTCTGCGCCCCCCGATGGTGGGAATGGGCATTTTATGGGCAGTATTTTCTGCATTAACTCTGCTTTTGACCATCTATGATGTTTACCATTTTTTCTGCGAAAAAAAGAAAATGCAGGCAAAAGAAAATTCACAGCAGGCTGAATAAAAATTAAGGCATAAGCTAAGAAAGCTTATGCCTTTTGCATTATAATGTGAGCCCGTACAGACCGATACATATACAGCAGATTCCGAAAATCAGAATTAAGATATTGCGAATTCTGACGCGCTTTTCCAGAACATAAACAGACGGCATATCCGGATCAACGTAAATGGTGTATTCTTCGCCTTTGTTCATTTCCTTATCAAGAAGCCTGAAAGAGCAGGGGACGGAACTTTGCGTGTTAAATTTAAGCCCGTTGTACTGATATTTAAAAACGGGAGTATAGGTGGATGCGCTGCGGCTGTGATAGCTGACGTATCCCTGATAAGTTCCTTTTACCTCGTCGCTGCATTTAAAGACTGCGCGTATATTTCTATACGAAATCCATGTAAAGGCACCGCCCATAGTGACACCTATTAAAGTGAAAGTGTATTTTGAACCGTTGGGAATATAATACAGCACAAGCGCAATCAGCAAGCCGATAAAAATAAAAAGAATTAAATTAAAGCCGGCTCGATTTGTTTTGTGTAAGTTTTCTTTGAGTGCCAGTAGTGCGATAAATCCAAATATAATAACACATAAAATCAGTTCCATCTGTATACCTCTTTAATATCTGAAAACGGCACAGTCCCTGAATGGAGACTGTGCCGTAATTTAAATAATTGGAGTATTCCGCGATAATCCGGGCTTTAACCCATGAAACCGCTCATGGTTTCATCGTCGAAGTCCTGAGACTGCTGGTTCTGCTGGTTCTGGCCGCCGTTGTTGGTGGTATTGTTGTTGGGCTGCTGTGCGGGAGCCTCGGCAGGTTCCTCAACAATCTTCAGCATAACGGATGCGGAAAGGGTATCGCCGCCCTTGCCGTAAGCGGTGCACTTATATTCGCCTGCGCTGTCCTGAGTAAGACCGGAGGCAACAAGCTTGGTGCTGCCGCCCTCAAGGTCGATTAAAACGCTGATGCCGTACTGCTTGTTAAAGCCGTTGTCATCAAAGTTTACCTGAGCCCAAGAGCCGTTAGGCTGCTTCTTTTCCCACTTGAAGCCTTCCAGATCACCTTCAACCATAAATCCGAAGAGGTAACGACCGTCCTGGCTCTTGTATCCAAGCTCGCGTTCCTCGGCGGTGGGGTTAGCAAGGATAGTGAGCTTCTTGGCGTTAGCGTCGGGATTTGCGGTGGGAGTGGTTACCTGACCGGGAACGGTAGCGCCGGGCAGGGTGGAGGGGGGCAGCTGATTCTGGTTCTGAGGAGCGGCCTTTTCCTCCATGTCTTTGAGCTTGTATTCCATAACGGAGATACGCTGCTCAAGTCTTGCAACCTCGGTGTTGAGGCTGTCGGTAAGCATGGTGGAATTTTTCTTAACAGAAACGGTAGCCACAATGGCGATGATTATTGCCACCAGAGCCAGCACGCCGCAGATAAGGGGCAGCAGGTCCAGAGGAGATTTAGCTCTGACGGGTTCTTCCTCAACCTCAGGCATGGGGCGCTGTCTGACTTCGTAAAGGGTTTTGCCGCAGACAGGGCAGGAGAGAGAGGTATCGGGTATTTCATTTTTACAGAATTTACAAATCATAATGAAACCTTCCTTCGTTTGTGTAAATGATTTCTATTATTTTCTTGTATTATACATTGAAAGCGGAGATACTGCAAGAGTTCAAATTATAAAGTTTTTTTAAGTTCTTCATATTTCTCAAAAATTCTTGACTTTTAAGACGTTAAAGGATATAATTTCATAAGAAAAATATGTGGAGGTGTGTCTAATGAAGCACATTACAACTCTCAATACCCGCAACCTTTGCGAGAGCGCCAAGAACGGCGGCTGCGGTGAGTGCCAGACTTCCTGCCAGTCCGCATGCAAGACCAGCTGCGGTATCGCAAACCAGAAGTGCGAGAACACCAAGAAGTAAAACACTTTTTTAAAAATTCCGCCTGTAATCAGGCGGTTTTTTTAAGCTTTAGCGTTAGGGGAGAAATTTGACATGATACATCAGTATAAGCTTAACGGCTATAATATCGTTCTGGACGTGTGCTCCGGCTCCGTTCACTGTGTAGACGATGTGGCCTATGATATAATAGAGCGCTTTGAGAGCGAGAGCAGAGAAGATATAGTAAAGGCTCTTTCCGAAAAGTATAAGGATAACGCCGATGTTACCGCGGCAGATATAGATGAGTGCTACGATGACATTGTGGAGCTTAAGGAGCAGGGCCGTCTCTTCACTGAGGACACCTTTGAGCCTATGGCAGACACTCTTAAGAGAAAGTCTACCGGCATAATAAAGGCTCTCTGCCTCCATGTTGCCCACACCTGCAACCTGAACTGCTCCTACTGCTTTGCAAGTCAGGGCAAGTACCACGGCGAGAGAGCAGTAATGAGCTATGAAGTAGGTAAGCGGGCACTGGATTTCCTGATTGAGAATTCAGGCACACGCCGCAACTTAGAGGTTGACTTCTTCGGCGGCGAGCCTCTTATGAATTTTGACGTGGTAAAGCAGCTTGTTGCATATGCCCGTTCCATTGAGAAGGAGCACAACAAGAATTTCCGCTTTACTCTCACCACCAACGGTATGCTCATAGATGATGACGTTATAGACTTCTGCAACAAGGAGTGCAATAACGTGGTTCTGAGCCTTGACGGACGCAAGGAAGTTCACGACCGTTTCAGAGTGGATATGGCAGGCAACGGCAGCTGGGAGCGCATTGTTCCCAAGTTCCAGAAGCTTGTTAAAGCAAGAGGGGACAAGGAATATTACATGCGCGGCACCTTTACCCACAACAATCCCGACTTTTTGAAGGATGTACAGCAGATGCTGGATCTGGGCTTCACCGAGACCAGCATGGAGCCTGTTGTCTGCGCCGCTGACGATCCCTCCAGACTGACCGATGAGGACGTGGAGATTGTAAAGCAGCAGTATGAGGACCTTGCAAAGCTGATGCTTCAGCGTGACGATGAGGGCAGACCCTTTACCTTCTATCACTACATGATAGACCTCACCGGCGGCCCCTGCATTTATAAGCGTATTTCCGGCTGCGGCTCCGGCACTGAGTACATGGCTGTTACCCCTTGGGGCGACCTGTACCCCTGCCACCAGTTCGTAGGCGACGAGAAATTCAAGCTGGGCGATATATGGCAGGGCGTTACAAACCACGAAATTCAGAGTGAGTTTGAAGCCTGCAACGTTTACGCCCACCCCGAGTGCCGTGACTGCTGGGCAAGACTTTATTGCTCCGGCGGCTGCTCCGCCAATGCCTACCATGCCACCGGCTCAATCCGCGGTGTGTATGAGCAGAGCTGTGAGCTGTTCCGCAAGCGCATTGAGTGCGCCGTCATGGTTGAGGTTGCAAGAACGCTGAAAAAAGCCGAGCAAGCCGAACAGTGAAAACACCGATAGTTGATTTTGTGAGAGCCTACGCTGATAGCGGGGCTCTCCGCTCACATATGCCCGGACATAAGGGTGAAAAGCTTCTGGGTTTTGAGGAATTTGATATAACGGAGATTAATGGTGCGGACAGCCTTTACGAAGCCGAGGGCATAATAAAGGAGAGCGAGGATAACGCATCCGCCCTTTTCGGATGCCCCACCTTTTATTCCACCGAGGGTTCATCCCAGTGCATAAGAGCCATGGTGTACCTTGCACTTATGGCGGCAAAAATGCAGGGAAAAGAGCCTGTAATTGCAGCCGCACGGAACGTTCATAAGACCTTTTTAAGCGCCGCCGCACTGCTTGGGATTAAGGTAAAATGGATTTACGGCGAAGATGAAGGCTCATATCTCAGCTGTAAAATCAGCCCCGACAGCCTTGAAAAAATGTTTTCCGGCGAGGAAAAGCCCACAGCAGTTTACATAACAAGCCCCGATTATCTGGGAAATACTCAGAATATTAAGGTACTTGCAGAGATTTGCCACCGTAACGGCGCACTTCTTCTGGTCGATAACGCCCACGGCGCTTATTTGAAATTCCTGCCGGAGAGCCGTCACCCCATGGACTTAGGGGCGGACATGTGCTGTGACTCAGCCCATAAGACCTTGCCTGCATTAACCGGCGCCGCCTACCTCCACCTTGGGGTAAAGGAGCTTGTGCCCTATGCAAAGCGGGCTTTAATGCTTTTCGGCTCCACCAGTCCCTCTTACCTTATAATGGAGTCTCTGGACATGGTGAATAAATTTCTGTCCGAAAGCTTTCGTGATGATTTAAAGGCATTTTCCGAGAAAATGCTTAATTTAAAGGATAAATTACAGCGCAAAGGCTATACCCTTATAGGCGATGAGGAAATTAAGCTCAGCATTTCCGTAAAGCCCTACGGCTACGAGGGCGAAGCTTTCGGGGCAATTTTGGAGGAGCAGGGCATAATTCCGGAGTTTTACGACAGGGATTATCTGGTTTTGATGTTAAGCCCCTTAAATACCGATGCAGAGCTTCTGAAAATCGAAAATGTTTTGCTGAACATTCCCCGAAAGGCGGAAATCACCGAAAAGCCGCCCATTCCCGGAAGAGCGGAAAAGGGAATGAACATCAGAGAAGCAATGCTCTCATTGAGTGAGGATATTCCCATAGAGCGGGCAGAGGGCAGAATTTTAGCCTCTGCGGGTGTTGGCTGTCCGCCGGCTGTTCCCATAGTCTGCTGCGGTGAGATTATTGATAAAAACGCCGTAGAATGTTTCAGATATTACGGAATTGAGACGGTTTCGGCGGTAAAATGAAATAAAAGCTGCTATCTGATGATAGCAGCTTTTCAGCGTGTCAAGAAAGCCTCGCAGAGTTTTCCGCGGCAGCGGAAAATAAAATTCAAATCATTTTCCACGGGGGCGTGTACCTCGTGGAAAATACATATCAGCCTGAGAGTGTGGAATTTGGACGTCATTGACGGACAAATTATGCTCGGGTCAGGCTGCAAAAGTTTGTCGGAAAACCCCGAAGGGGTTTTTCGACAGTCTAAAGCTGCTATCTGATGATAGCAGCTTTTTTGTTTTATCTGTGTATTTCAGTTACAATCCAGTCTTTTCGTCCCGCATCATATGTACTGCCGCAGTAGGGACAGCACTTCTTACGGGCGGCGTCAAAGCTGCCGCCGCAGTTCTGGCACTCAACCTTTAAAATGGAAAAGGACTTATCCACGGGAAATTCCGCATTGTGGTACATGTTAATGCTGATTTTCTCGTCCTTATGGCGGATTTTGCCGCCGCTGTCCAAAGTGTCGGTGAGGTATAATTCAAGCTCCGCTTCAATCCTGCCGCCGGACTTCCGAATGTCCTTAACACCCATTCTGCCTCTGTACTGCACATCCACGATGTCCTTAAATGTGCCGCCGATAGGCTTTCCACGGTACTGAACGAATTCTTCCGGATGCTCACCCAGCATGAGAATTCTTGCAAAGGACAGGGCTTTTCCCTCAAAATATTCATAGTCAAAGGACGGGTCATAGACCCTCAGTTTGTCGGTGATTTTGTTTTTCGCCCCCGCGGTCGCTCCGGTGAGCACGGCGGATTTGGCGGTGCTTTTAATGGTGGTAACAAGCTTATAACCGGAATAGACAAGGTAGGTTACAAAGCCCCACAGGGCAAAGCCCAGAAAAAACGAGGGGATAGCCAGAAGAAAAGTAAATTCAGGGTCGGTGAAAAGAGTGTGAATGATCTGAATAAGACTTCCCAGAGCCGCAATCATAATCATCCGCCGCTTATCCCTCTTCCACTGTTCGTCAGATATGAAGCCGTTTTCAATAAAGTAGTAGTTTGAAACCTTGGGATAAAGGTCTTTCATCAGATACCGGGTTCCGCAGTAGGCACAGCCGGAGCTTTCCAGCTCCTCAATGGTGGACACCGCGCCGCAGTTGGGGCAGACGTATTTTGTCTTGCCTATGCCCTTTTCTCCCGGTTCGGGGGAGAGAATAGTCTGGTACATAACGGGGTGATCGGCTTTCTTGTATAGAATTTTACCGTCACGGGTGTAGCTCTCCTCACGGTTCACGTACTGACAGTAAAGAGACTTATCAAACTTTGCAAGCTCGCTGCCTATAATGGGAATGTTCACGCTGTACCGGTGTACCTCGGTGATTTCGTCATCCGATTCCATTTTAATATCCAGCTTCAAATCGTGGTCTTTAAGCCGCTTTTCCTGCAAATCCAGATAGTAGCGCATATCCTGATCGGCAGCAGCAGGCTCTTTTCCTGTGCGGCACCAGTTTTGAAGCCCCAGACGGAACTTTTTAAAAAGCACGTCATAACCATTGGTAATTCCGGGCAAGGCTGTCACCTCCGCAATATATTTTTATATCTGGAGTATAACATCAGAAATTCCAAAATACAATTTTTTCCTAAGGGCAAAATAACAGAAAAAGGCAGATGCTTTTTGTTGCATCTGCCTTAATTTTTAATTTAATTTTCCCCTCAGACAGCGGCGCACTTAACGGTAAGCCACTGAATTTCCTCCTTGCTGAGCAGGGGGCTGAGCTTTTCAAGAACGGCGGCATGGTAGCCGTTGATCCACTCTTTTTCCTCCTTGGTAAGTTCGTCCACCAGAACACAGCTCATGTCGATAGGAACGTAGGTAATGGGCTGGAAACGGAGGAACTTTCCGTATTCGCTTTCGCCTGCTTCAAGGCACTCCAGCTCGTTTTCAATGCGGATGCCCATGTGGCCTTCCTCGTAAATGCCCGGCTCGTCGGTGATTATCATACCGGGAACAAACACAATACCGTTGTGAGGTCTCAGGCTCTGGGGGCCTTCGTGAACAGCACCGACATGAGAAACGCCGTGACCTGTGCCGCAGCGGTAGTCAAGCATGTGCCTCCACATAGGCTGACGGGCCATCATGTCAAGCTCGCCGCCGGTTGCGCCCTCTTTCCATACTGCCATTGCAACGTCAATGTGGCAGCGGAGAACTCTGGTGTAGCCCAGTTTTTCCTCGTGGGTAAGAGCGCCCAGAGCGTAGGTACGGGTGATGTCGGTAGTGCCCTCGTAGTAGGTAGCGCCGGAATCCACAAGGAGGTAGCCCTCGTTTTTAAGCTCTGCATCTGCGCCCGCTTTGGGAGCGTAGTGCATGTTGGCGGCGTTTTCGCCGTAGGCGGCAATGGTGGGGAAGCTCTCCACAATGAAGCCGGGGTTTGCACTGCGGTATTTGTGAAGAATGGTGTCAATGTCAGTCTCTCTCAGCTTTTCGCCCTCAGAAAGTCTCTTTTCCAGCTCTATCTGGAATCTGACCATAGCGGCACCATCGTAAATGTGAGCCTTTCTGGTGCAGGAAAGCTCGGTTTCGTTCTTAACGGCCTTTAAAAGTGCGATAGGATCGCTGCCCTCAACTACGGTAAACTTAGAGTTTGCACGGAGAGCGTTATTTAAGGAGGCATTCAGGCAGTGGGGGTCAACCAGAACCTTGAGAGCCTTTTCGTTCTTAGCAAGGAATTCGGGCATGTCCTTGTAGCCCATAATGGTAACGCCTGCATTCTTGAGAGTCTCTGCACCCTCGCTGCTGAGGCGGCTGTAATCCATGAACAGAACAGCGCTCTCCATGTCAACATAGGAAAATGCCAGAGCGTAGGGGGTGTTGTCCACGTCTGCGGCGCGGAGGTTATAGAGCCATGCAACGCTGTCAAGAGAGGTGATAACGGCGCTGTCGCAGTCTGCCTCTTTGAGCTTGTTTCTGAATATGCTGAGCTTTTCGTCAGCACCCTTTCCTGCAAATTCATTGCCTAAAATCCATGCGGGAGTTGCGGGCAGGGGAGCGCGGTCCTCAGTCCAAGCCTGGTCTACCAGAGGCAGATCACGAAGCTCTGCACCCTTTCTGTCGCAGATTTCCTTTAAACCGCGCATCTGAGTTAAGGGCATGGTTTCGGCGTTGTAGCCCAGAACCATTCCTTCTTTAAGCTTGTTTTCAATCCATTCGTTGACTGCGGGAACACCCTTAACGCCCATGTGCATGGACTGAACGCCGGTGTCTTTCAGAGCCTTGTCGGCGGCACCGAAGAAGCGGCCGTCAACCCACAGAGCGGCTTCGGTGAGGGTCACCAGCAGGTTGGAGTTTTCGCATGAAAAGCCGGAAAAATACTCCCATGCGGTGTCGTGAGCGGGAGCGTATTCGCTGGCGTGAGCGTCAGAAGAGGGCATGATGAAAATGTCACAGCCTGCCTTTTTCATTGCCTCGCGGAATTCGGTTAAACGTTGGGGAACAGTTTTCATAAAAATAACTCCTGTCTATATAAAATCTTAATTTACTATGAGCATTTAATGTGCTACACTCCATACTAATACCATTTATAAGAAAATGCAAGTATATTGATTAGAGAGTCTAAATGTGATAGTATAAATGGAAATTTATTTTTGAAAAACAGGTGAGCAATATGGGTATAATTTCAGCTCAGAGCGGCAGCGCCGCCCTTAAATTTAATGAAGAAACGCTGAATTTTGAAATCAGCGCATCAGGCAGTATCTGGAAATGGGCGGATAGCTATAAGGCAAGAATAATGATGAAGTCCGGCGAGGAAATTTTCTTCTCTGAGGCTCAGAATATAAAACATGAAGCTTGGAAAACCGGCGTGGGCACCGGCATACATTCTGCCTATTCCGGCTTTAAAAAGGCTGAAACTCTCTCCTTTGAGACAATTTCATGGATAGAATACAGCACCGGCGACGTTTATTTTGAATTTATCCCCCTTTCAGATGAGGGCGTTGAAGCTGTCTACTGGCCCGGCTATATGGAATTTGAGGAGAACAGCCCCAAGTATTACAGCGTCCTCAACATTCTGCAAGGCCTGCTTCTCCCAAACACTTGGGAAAACGAGGTTAGAAAGCTGAGCTTTGACGGCCAGCTTTGCAGTAACACCGCCTACATGCCATGGTTCGGACAGGTAAGACCGGATAGCGGCTATATTGCAATCGCCCTTCAGCCTTGGGACGCTGCTTTTCAGGTTGACCACCCTGCAAACGGCCCCTATACCCATGTAGGTTTCCGCTGGCTCCCCAGCCTCGGCAAAATGGATTACCGCCGCGTGGTGCGCTATACATTTTTAAATGACTGCGATTATAATTCTCTCTGCAAGGTGTACCGGAAATACTCCATGGAGACCGGACTGCTTACCACCCTTGCTGAGAAAGCAGCGAGAAATCCCAATGTAAACAAGCTTATCGGCTCCGCCATAGTCCACAAGGGCATTAAGACCCACGTTAATCCCGGAACGCTCTTCTATGACGAGCAGGACGAGAGCAAAAACGATAATCTTGTTCCTTTCTCTCAGCGTGCGGCAGAGCTTAGACATTATAAGGAAAAAGGGGTAGAAAAACTCTATCTCCACCTTGACGGCTGGGGTCAGCCCGGCTACGACAACAAGCACCCCGACTACCTGCCCGCCTGCAAAGAGGCCGGCGGCTGGGAGGGCTTAAAGGAGCTGTCCGACACGGCGCAGGAGTGCGGCTACATGTTCGGCCTCCACGACCAGTACAGAGACTATTATTTTGACGCCGACAGCTTTGACGAGGAATTTGCCTGCAAAGCCCCTGACGGCAGCATTTTGGATGTTTCCCGCTGGGCGGGCGGCAGACAGACTTATCTCTGCACCACTCAGGCACCCTACTATGTAAAGCGGAATTTCGAGGAGGTTTTACGCCACGGAATTCACCTTGAAGCTTCATATCTGGACGTTTTCACCTGCAATGAAGGTGACGAGTGTGCAAATCCCCGCCACAGAATGAGCCGCAGAGAGTGCTTTAATTACCGCAAAGCCTGCTTTGATTATCTCACTTCAAAAGGAATTCTCCCCAGCTCCGAGGAAGTGACGGACTGGGCAATGCAGAGCCTTGTTTTCTGCCACTACGGCCCCTACGACTTCATG
>JAHHRQ010000059.1 GCA_020025715.1 Oscillospiraceae bacterium
TCTTCCGATTTTCGTATGAACTGGATGTATATGCCAAAATTCAGAGCCTTGGATCAAGGTGATTTTGTCTCTAATTTTGCAGTGTTTCTGCAGCTGTTTGTATTTGTTGCCATCCTCTGCTTTGCCTCTGTGGCAGTCATCCTGTATACCCGCAGTCAGACCCTGATGCTGACCAATGCATGGGTGTATGAGGATCTGCACAAGCTGGGAGCATCCAACACCTATCTTCGTAAAACCGTGAAAGGGCAGGTGAAGCGGGTGTTCGTTGCACCGCTTGTCATTGGGACAGTGCTGATTGTGTCTTTTTACACGATGATTTTGATGGGTAACTGCGGTGATGGCGTGATTGATGCTGCTGAACTTACAGGATTTTCAGCCTGTATGGTGCTTGTGGCAGTTATGTCTGCGGTGTTTTATGGATTGTATCGAATATCCGTGAAAAAAGCGTGGGAAACGTTAAAACTGTGATTATTAAAAAAACACAGGCCCGTAAGCCTTTTGACTTACGGGCCTGTGCTGCTTAATTATTTAAGTGTAACGCTGAGCATTACGGGGTTATGGTCGGAATTTTCAAACTCAAGGTCAATATTCTCAACGCTGTTGAGCTGAACATTGGGGGAGAGAATGAAACCGTCTATAACATAGTGCTGAGTGCTGGGGTCGCTTCTGTCGTAGGGCTGGTTCAGAAGGCGGCATGTAGGTGCGGAAGTGTCATAGGTGAATTCCCAGCCTTCGGGGAGGAAACTGCTGTCAAGCACACCGGGTACCCAGTAGTCATTCTGAACTATGGGGAATATATCCAGAGTGCCGGGGAAGGTCTGGTTAAAGTCGCCGCCGGCTATAACATAGTTTCCCTTTAAATATTCTTCCTCGACAAATTCACGGAGCATTTTAGTCTGTGCAATTTTGCCTTCGCCGTCATCATAGGCTTCAAGGTGCAGGTTTACAAGTACCAGCTCCTTATCGCTTCCCTCAATGGGCATACGGCTTACCAGCAGGCAGCGCTTAAGATTTGCGGTGCTCATGGGCCAGCTGAAGGGGCAGGGAAGTGCGATACGCTGGGCGGAATTGATTTCGTAAGCGGTGGTGGTTAAAAGTCCGCTGTGCACTTTTCCTATGGGAGGCATGGGGTAGGGGACAAAGGGGCAGGAATAGTTAAGAGCATGAACGTAGTTGCCCTGTGCCAGAATTTCCGCCTCATTGGTGCTGTAAGTTCTGGAGGAGTTTGTGTCAACCTCCTGAAGCATTACCAAATCCGCATCCTGCTGCTCAATGAAGTTTTCGATACCGTTTAAATAGGAGGTAAAGGTTTCTTTATCGGCAGATTTAACATCCTTACCGCCGTCCATAAAGAAGTCAGAGCCTTTTCCAAGACCTGCATAACCGATGTTCCATGAAAGAACACTCAACTCTTTATCGAGCTGCAATTTTCCCCCGTCGGCAGTACGGGAAATGTCCAGCTCCACAACCGGTGCGGGCTTGTACTCAGCAATGCTGAGCCAGGCGATAAGTCCGCCTGCAAGTACCACTACTGCAAGAAGAATCCAGAGCAGTACCTTCAAGAATTTTTTCAAATATATCACCTCATAAAATTGATAGAATAATTCTAACATTTTTATACATGAGCTTCAAGCGGGAGTTAAATAATTATATTTTTGTCAAGGCAAACAGAGTTGTAAATAGTGCCGGCCTGTATTATAATAAAAACGTTAAATAAAAAAATATTTTCATGGAGGTCTTTATGAGCTACGATAAAATTAAAAATAGTGATATAGACGTTTATAACTCAATTAGCAGAGAGCTGGAACGCCAGAGAGACCATATAGAGCTTATAGCATCTGAAAACTTCGTCAGCGAGGCTGTTATGGAAGCTATGGGCAGCCCCCTGACCAATAAATACGCAGAGGGTTACCCCGGCGCAAGATACTACGGCGGATGCCAGTATGTGGACGAGGTGGAGACTCTCGCTATTGAGCGGGCTAAGGAGCTTTTCGGCGCAGAACATGCAAACGTTCAGCCCCACTCCGGCTCTCAGGCAAACGAGGCGGTTTATCTGGCTCTGCTTAAGCCCGGCGACACCATTCTCGGTATGGACCTGAGCCACGGCGGACATCTGACCCACGGCTCCAAAGCCTCCATTTCCGGCAAATACTTTAACGCCTGCTTCTACGGCGTTAATAAAGAGACCGAGACCATTGACTACGAGGCTCTTTTACAGAAAGCTGAGGAGTGCAAGCCTAAAATCATTATTGCCGGTGCCAGCGCCTACCCCAGATTTATCGACTTTAAGCGCATGAGAGAGATTGCAGATGAAGTGGGCGCATATCTCATGGTAGATATGGCACACATTGCAGGCCTTGTTGCCGCCGGTGTTCATCCCAGCCCTGTGCCCTACGCCCATGTAGTTACCACTACCACCCACAAGACCCTGAGAGGACCCAGAGGCGCTCTCATTCTCTGCAAGGACGAGCTTAAAAAGAAGATTAACAGCGCTGTATTCCCCGGTATTCAGGGCGGCCCTCTGATGCACATCATAGCTGCAAAGGCTATCTGCTTCAAAGAGGCTCTCAGTCCCGAGTTTAAGGAATACCAGACTCAGGTTGTTAAAAACGCCGCCGCTCTGGCTGACGAGCTTACCAAAAAGGGTGTCCGCCTTGTTTCCGGCGGTACCGATAACCACCTGATGCTGGCCGATGTTATGAGCAGAGGCAAGACCGGTGCAGAGGTACAGGAACTTATGGATATGGCAAACATCACCGCCAACAAGAACACCATTCCTTTCGATACCATGTCTGTTAAGGAAACAAGCGGTATGCGCTTCGGCTCTCCCGCAGTAACCACAAGAGGAATGAAAGAGGCAGAAATGCGCCAGATCGGCGACATGATAGCTAGACTTCTTGATGAGGGTGAAGCCGCTGTTCCTGAGGTAAAGGCAGATGTAATTGAACTTTGCAGACGTTTCCCCCTGTACCCTGATATGACAATGTGAACTGAAAAGGGGCTTGTATGAAAAAGAAAACATCAAGGAGAATAGGCGTTATACTGTGCGCTATTGCATATTTCTTCGTGTTATATGCATTAAATCACCCTGAAATGAGTTTCAGCTGGCCTAATTATGTGACTTATACAATCTACGCTCTTTATTCCGCATTGACAGTATTTTTCCTTATAGCACCCTTTAAAAGTAAAACAACATATTAATACAAAAAAGCTCTCCGAAAGGAGAGCTTTTTCTTTATGTTTAGTTATATAAGCCTGTTAATCAGAGCTCTGCAATTACTTCGCACTCAAGGGCGACATCCTTAGGAAGTCTTGCAACCTCGACGCAGGAGCGGGCGGGGAAGGGCTCGGTGAAGTAGTTTGCGTAAATGGCGTTGATTGCGGCAAAATCATTCATGTCCTTAATGAATACGGTGGTCTTAACAACCTTGGACATGTCGGTTCCGGCAGCCTTAAGCAGCTCGGACAGGTTTTTGAATACCTGATTTGCCTGAGCTTCAAGACCCTGTGCCAGCTCACCGGTTTCGGGGATTATGGGAATCTGACCGGAGGTGTATACCATGTTGCCCACTATCTGAGCCTGAGAATAGGGGCCGATTGCAGCGGGTGCGTTTTTTGTAGAAACAGTTTTCATGTTTATATCTCCTTAATTAGTATTCAAGTTCAACGGTATAGCCGTTGGATCTTAACTTGTCAATTAACTGGCTGCCGTGTTCCTTGCCGCCGACTTCACATGCAATCTGCACGTTTGTCTCGTTGGGGCTTAAATTGTCATTGAGCTTGTCGTGCTGGACAGCGAGAATGTTTGCGCCGGCACCGGCAATGAAGTTCAGAAGCTGAACAAGGCTTCCGGGACGGTCAAGCAGGGTGACGTTAAACTTAATGCGTCTGTGTCTTGCCACAAGACCACGCTCAATTATGTTCTGAATAAAGCTGACGTCAATATTACCGCCGGACATGAGGCAGACAACACGCTTTCCTTTAACATCTATCTTCTTGCTCAAAACTGCGGCAAGGGGAGTTGCGCCGGCAGGCTCAACCATCTGTTTGCAGCGCTCAAGAAGGAGAAGAATGGCGTTTGCAATCTCGTTGTCGTTTACGGTGAGAATACCGTCAACATACTGATTTATGAGAGGTACGGTTATATCGCCGGGCTGCTTTACTGCAATACCGTCGGCAATAGTGTTTGCAGTCTCGGTGTACACAAGCTTCTTTTCCTTAAAGCTTCTTGCAATGGCGTCGGCGCCTTCTGCCTGAACACCGTAGACCTGTACCCGGGGATTTACCTGCTTTACGGCAGCTGCAACGCCTGAGAGCAGTCCGCCTCCGCCTGCGGGAACAATTATAATGTCCACATAGGGAAGATCTGAGAGAATTTCAAGACCGAGAGTACCCTGGCCTGCAATAACCTCAGGGTCATTGTATGGGTGGAGAAAAACGGCGCCTTCCTCATCGCATATTTTCTTTGCACATGCGTAAGCGTCATCATAGCAGTCGCCTTCAAGCACTACCTTTGCACCGTAGCCCTGAGTAGCCTGAATTTTGGCTATGGGAGCGGCCTTGGGCATTACGATAGTTGCGGGAATACCAAAACGCTTTGCAGCGTATGCAACGCCCTGTGCGTGATTTCCGGCAGAGGATGCAACCACCGGGCATACCTCGCCGCGTTCTATCATGGCGGCTATCTTGTTGCTTGCGCCTCTTATTTTGAAGGAACCGGTTTTCTGACGGTTTTCATATTTGAGGTAAATTTGACCACCGGTCATTTCAGAGAAGGTGGCAGAGATGTCCATTTCGGTGTGGTGAAGTATAGGCTTTAATCTTTGTTCGGCCTTTTCAATATCTTTAAGATCTATGTTCATAATTAAATCCCTCCGTTCATGAGGATTTTACAGCATACGGGCTGTAAATTCAAGAGCGGAGGGAAATTTTTGGAAAAAATTTTATATGACAGCAGCGCCCTCAAAATCACAGAGAAGAGGGATAATCTGACACTTGGGGAAAAGCTTTTTCATGCTTTTGGCAGCTTCCGAGGCAAAATCTTTGTTTTTTGATATGCAAAGCATGGTAGAGCCGGCACCGGAAATGCACATGCCGCAGGCACCGAGACTCTCTGCCAGCGCCTTTGCCTCATCGAAGCCCGATATAAGCTTGAAACGGTAGGGTTGGTGAATTTTATCCTGCAAGGCGGTGGATAAAAGCTCGCTGTCACCATTTTCAAGAGCCTTTATCAAAAGGGCGGTACGGGAAATGTTGAAAACCGCATCTGCCTTTTGGTAGCTCTGGGGAAGAACACTTCTTGAAAGCTCAGTTGAAAGCTCACTGTCCGGCACGAAAGCCGTAAAAAACAGCTTGCCGCTCAGGGGATAGGAGACGCTGAGGGCTTTTTCGCCGTCCATTGCAGAGGCGGTGAAGCCGCCGAATATGGCGGGGGCTATATTATCTGGATGCCCCTCAACGGCAGTAGCTATGGAAAAAAGCTCCTGTTTTGAAAGACCCAGATCGTTAAGCTCGTTTGCAGCCGTTACGCCGCCTACAATCAAAGCTGCCGAGGAACCTAAGCCTCTGGAAATGGGCACTTCATTTTTAATAAAGTTTATTGTGAGGGGGTGTTCGGACACACCGGCGTACTTTAAAACCTCAGTGTAGGCCACATAGCAGAGGTTAGATTTATTGCAGTACTGCTCAGGACAGCCGGTAATTTTAAGGCTGCTGCCCTCTTTTAAAAACTCAATTTCATTATATAGCTGCCATGCAATTCCGAAGCAGTCAAAGCCCGGCCCCAGATTTGCAGAGCTGGCGGGAACCCTTATTCTCATTTCTCATTCTCCCAATTCTGTATGGTGCTGAGGACGTAGTTTAAAATCTCGCTTTTTGCAATAACATCCCTGTGGAGAACTTCCTTATCTTTAAGGCCGGAAAGTGCTGCGGGAACAGGAGTTTTGCTAATTGCGGAGAGCTTTTCCATCATGGAAAATTCGTCGCCCTCGGAGCTTTCGCCAAGTGCGGAAAGCACGGCGGCGGGGAACTTGTAGGGAGAGGCTGTTGAGAGAACAACTACCGGAGCGCCTTCGCTTTCCCGCTTCTTGTAATCTGCTGCGGCAGAGAAAGCAACGGCGGTGTGTGGGTCGCAGAGGTATGAGTTCTCATCCCAGACGGCTTTTATAGTCCGGGCGGTCTTTTCCTCGTTGCAGCAGTAGGCGGAAAAGCTGTCCTGAATTTCAAGCAGAACATCCAGCCCCACTCTGTATTCGCCCCAGTCAGCAAGTGCTTTCATGCTGTCCGCTATAAACTTGCAGTCACCTTCAGAGACATAGTAAAGCAGCCTTTCAAGGTTTGAGGATATAAGAATATCCATAGAGGGGGAAGTGGTTTTTATAAATTTACGGTGTTTATCATATATACCGGTTCTTATAAAATCGGTGAGAACGTTGTTTGCATTTGAGGCGCAGATAAGCCGTCCCACAGGCAGACCCATAAGCTTTGCAAAATATCCTGCCAGAATGTCACCGAAGTTTCCGGTGGGAACGGAGAAATCAACCAAGTCTCCCATTGCGATTCTGCCCTCTTTTATAAGGGCTGCGTAAGCAATGAAGTAATAAACGACCTGAGGGGCAAGGCGGCCTATATTTATGGAGTTTGCAGATGAAAGGCGCATACCCTTACCCTTTAAAAGCTCTTTTGAATTTATTTCCGCAAATGCGGCTTTAACTCCGGACTGGCAGTCGTCAAAATTACCCTCAATGGCACATACCTTTACATTTTTTCCGCTCTGGCTCACCATCTGAGCCTTTTGTATGGGGGAAACACCATCAGCGGGATAGAAAACTATGATTTTAGTACCCTCAACATCGTGGAAACCTTCAAGGGCGGCTTTGCCGGTGTCGCCGGAGGTGGCGGTTAAAATTACGGTTTCGTCGCTTATATGCTCCTGTGCTCTTGCAGCGGTTATAAGCCGGGGGAGCATTGAAAGGGCCACATCCTTAAATGCACAGGTGGGGCCGTGGAAAAGCTCCAGCACATAGTCATCTCCGACCTTTACGAGGGGAGTAAGCTCAGGGGCGGAGAATTTACCGTCGTATGCCTTCTTCACCAGTTCATCCATACCCTCAAAGCCGGGGAGCATGTGCTTTAACAGCATTTCTGCCATACCCAGAGGCTGGAGGCTGAGACATTTTTTCCAGTCAAAGGGACGGGATGCCAGCTCTTTATCTATATACAAGCCGCCGTCGGGGGCTATGCCCTGCAAAACGGCTTCACGGTCGGTTGCTCTGAAATTTCCTCTTGTGCTTTCGTAATACATAATTTTTTCCTCACTCTACTGCTAATATTCTGGGATTTTCCAATCCGTCGATTTTTCCAAGCTCCTCCATAAGCTCTGTCATTGAGCCGGGCATGGAGCTGATT
This sequence comes from Oscillospiraceae bacterium, assembly GCA_020025715.1. Classification (GTDB taxonomy): domain Bacteria; phylum Bacillota; class Clostridia; order Oscillospirales; family Oscillospiraceae; genus Limivicinus. The sequence continues at coordinate 7,408 of JAHHRQ010000059.1, forward strand.
TCCAGCGTAATGGTAACGCTGGCGGTCTGGTGTATAGGGGGACTCTGGGTTATTGCGAAAACGCTGGCGCCGGCTTCGGATATTTTTGCAAGCATGGCGCTGAGAATTCCGGGTTCGTGTACAAGCATTACTGATATAACGGCTTTTCTGCCTTTGGTCACATCCGATGGCTCGTATATGAAATCCTTGTATTTGTAATAGGTACTGCGCGAAATGCCAACCTGCTTTACAGCCTGACTTATATCCCTGCATTTCCCGTTTTCCATAAGATGACGGACTTCGAGAACCTTGGAATAGTATTCAGGCAATATGCTCTTGTGAATTATAAGATAGTTGTCAAGCATTGGTTAATCTCCCTAATATTTCTGATTTTTTGGAAATAGGTCTTGTATTTGCCTCTCCTATATGATACACTGTCCACATCAAAAATACAAGTGTCTTTTTCACGCGGACACGAAAAAATGGAGGTTTTTTTATGAAGGTCGCAGTTTTGGGCTTCGGCACTGTGGGTGTCGGAGTATTTGAAATGCTTAACAATGCAGAAGGACTGGAGCAGGGGACTGTTCTTGTCCGCCCCGGGAAGAATGACAAGGCCTTCAAACGAACTACCATTGAGGAGATAACATCCGATCCTGAAATCTGGGCAGTTGCTGAGGTGATGGGCGGAATTGAACCTGCTTTCAGCTATGCAAAAGCTGTTATGGAGGCGGGAAAGCATTTTGTAACTTCAAATAAGGCTCTGGTTGCCGCAAAGGGAATTGAGCTTTCAAAGATTGCTTATGAAAACAATGTGGGTTTCTTGTTTTCCGCTGCCTGCGGCGGTGCAGTTCCAATTCTTCACAATCTGTCCATTGCAAGAGAGAGCGACAAAATCCTCTCCGTCAGCGGAATTTTAAACGGAACCACCAACTACATGTTAGACTCCATGCAGAGACTGGGACTTGAATATGAAGATGCCTTAAAGGACGCCCAGCGCCTTGGCTACGCCGAGGCAGACCCCACCGCCGATGTTTCCGGCATGGACGCACTGAGAAAGATTATGCTTGCCTGTGCTGTCAGCTATGACATGCTTCCCACTGAGGGACTTTTAAACGAGGGTATAGAAAATGTTACCGCAGAAGATGTAAAGCACTTTATGAAGAAGGGCTACACCTGCCGGCTTATGGTTAAGGGCGGCAGAACTGATAACAGCGTTTACGCATATGTGGAGCCGGTTCTTTTCAGAGAGGGCGCACCGGAGTGCTCCGTATTGCAGAACTTCAATATGGCCTGCTACGAGGGCTTAAACTCCGGCAGAATTTCCATTATGGGACAGGGAGCGGGCAGATACCCGACAGCCTCCGCAGTTCTCCGTGACCTCAGCGGAATTCTGGGCGGCAGAAAATATATGCTCAGAGAGAGCTGCAAGGCGGTAAAAGCTGAAAATGATAAAATTAAGCAGCTTTACTATGTACGCCTTCCCGAGAGGATGGCTTCTCTTATCCCCTCTGAGAGCGTGGATGCGGAAAAGGGAATAGCAAGAATTATTACAAAGCCTGTGTCTGTACTGGAGATGCACAGCATGGCAGCAAAAATAAGGAAAGACGGCGGAGAAGTGTTCTTCGCGGCAATAGGTGAGTAAAAAATGCTGAAAGTGGCAAAATTCGGCGGCTCCTCAGTTGCAGGCCCCCGACAGTTTGAAAAAGTAAAAAATATTGTTGAAAGTGACCCTGCAAGACGGCTTGTTGTAGTTTCCGCAGCAGGAAAACGGGACAAAGACGACCATAAAATAACCGATCTTCTATATCTCTGTCACGCCCACCTTATGTACGGCGTAAGCTGTGATGATATAGTAAACACAATAGAGGACAGATTTGTTGAAATAAAAGAGGCTCTTAACCTGTCTTACGATGTTAAAAATGACTTTGAAGCCCTGAAAGCAAGACTTACAAAGGACATCAGCGTTGACGAGTTAGTTTCAAGAGGTGAGTATTTCACAGCGAGACTTATGGCAGAATATCTGGGCTTTCAGTTTGTGGATGCGGCGGACTGCTTCTTCTTCGGTCTTGACGGACAGATAGACAGAGAGAAAACAGATGCAGCAATAAAAGAGGCTCTGGATAAATACGAAAAGGTGCTTATTCCCGGCTTTTACGGAAAGCTTCCCACCGGCAGAATAAAAACCATGAGCCGGGGCGGCAGCGATATAAGCGGCGCTATTGCATCCGCTGCTGTTGACGCCGATGTTTATGAAAACTGGACAGACGTTTCCGGTATTCTCATGGCAGACCCCAGAATAGTAAACGAGCCTAAATCCATTGCAAAGCTTACCTATGCGGAGCTGAGAGAATTATCTTTCATGGGTGCATCGGTTCTGCACGAGGAGTCGATTCTTCCCGTCAAGGAGCGGGGAATTGCCCTTAATATAAGAAACACCAACGAACCGGAGCATCCCGGCACAATGATAGTTGAGAGCATAGACGATAATAGTCAGGGAGAAAAGCCTATAACCGGCATAGCGGGCAGAAAGAATTTCAGTATTATCACCGTCTGCAAGCGGAACATAAATATAAATGAAACTCTCTGTCAGGCTCTTGCTATTTTCGACAGATATAAAGTAAATGTTGAGCATATAAATTTAGGACTGGATTCCTTCGCCGTGGTGGCCTCCACAACGGCTATGGGAGATTCGGTTTACGATATAGCATCTGACATTAAAAAGACCTGCCGCCCCGACAGAGTTTATATGCAGGAGGGCCTTGCCCTTGTGGCGGCTGTGGGTCGTAAAATGACTTTCCGCCCCGGTACTTCCGGCCGTCTTTTTAAGGCTTTGGGTGAAAACGGAGTTAATATCCGCATTATCGCTCAGGGCGCAGATGAATTGTCTATCATAGTAGGCGTTGAAAATGAACAGTTTGAAACCGCTATAAAAGTCCTGTACGAGGGCTTCACGGAGTAATATGAAGGGAGAAATTAAAATGAAAAAGTATAAAATTGCTATATTAGGTGCAACGGGTGCAGTAGGCAGAGAAATGCTCAAGGTTCTGGAGGAATACGATATTCCAGTTGAAAAGCTCCTGCCCCTTGCAAGTGCCAGAAGCGCCGGCGGATATGTTAAGTTTAAAGACGAGGACATCCTCATAGAAGAGGCAAAGGACGAAAGCTTCGAGGGCATGGACTTTGTTTTGGGCGCTGTTAAAAACGGCATGTCCAAACAGTTTGCTCCCGCAATCGTAAAAAGCGGCGCTGTGTACATAGACAACAGCTCCGCATTCAGAATGGACGAGAATGTGCCTCTGGTTGTGCCTGAAATTAACGGAGAGGATGCCTTTAAAAATCAGGGCATAATTGCAAACCCCAACTGCTCTTCCACCATAAGCTTTATGGCTCTTGCCGGTATTGCAAAGCTCTCTCCCATTAAGTCCATTGTTGCCTGCACCTATCAGGCAGTTTCCGGCGCAGGTCAGGGCGGCCTTGTGGAGCTTGATAGCCAGCTCAAAGCTATTGCAAACGGCGAAAAGCCGGAGTGCAAGGTTTTCCCAACTCAGATAGCAATGAACGTTATTCCCTGCATAGGCGATTACCTGCCTAACCTCTACACCGACGAGGAAATGAAGATGCAGAACGAGGGCAGAAGAGTGCTCCACAATCCTGAGCTTAAAGTTACCTGCACCTGCGTAAGAGTTCCTGTAATGCGTTCTCACTCCATTTCCCTTACTGTCCGTACCGAACGGAAAATCTCCGTTGAGGAGGCTAAGGAGGCTGTCAGAAACTACCCCGGCGTAAAGCTGATTGAGGACTACGAGGGCAGAAACTACCC
>JAHHRQ010000006.1 GCA_020025715.1 Oscillospiraceae bacterium
ACGGATAAAAAATAAAGAAAGGAAAGTAAAATGAAGCTGAATAATTTCTTTAAGACGGCGGTTTCCGCGGTCTTGGCGTTAGCATTGCCATTTTCCTTTGCCGCCTGCGGAAAAAGCGGGGAAAATCACAGCCCAAAGACAGAAATACTGCCGCTTGAGGCCGGGGCTGACATGGTGGACGGCTGGAAGAGCGAGGAAATAGCTGTGGAGGATGAAAGTCTTAAAGGAGCCTTTGTGCGCTGCATGGACTGCTATAACGATACCATGTGGATGGGCGGCAGGGACAAAAACGGAAACTGCTTTGCATTGGCTTATGACACTGTAAATAACACGTGGCAGAAAATAGCGCTTAACACTGGAGAACTTGAAAGACCCAGAATAATGTCCATATCCGCAGCTGAAAATTCTCTATGGATTTCCGCTGACGGCATGAACAGCGTAATGTTCGGGATGCTTATCTATGTAGATCTCAAAACAGGGGAGCAGAGCATATGTGAAATCAAGGCTTATGGAGAAAGCTCTACGGAGGCTGCGGGCACCGCTGAACTGTCTCCGGTGGCGGCACTTGATGATGAAAACGGCTTTTTCACCACCGGCACAACCGCGAACATTATAAACAGAACGGGTGAGGTTATATCTGAAATTCCTATGGAGGGCAGCACACAGGGCGTTTTGCGCATAAACAATGTGCAGTATATCTTTACTCAGGAGGGCAGACGTCCGGTTAAATATGAGGGCGGAAAGCTTTCATTGGGTGGGTGCCTTAAAACGGACACAAACGCCGTACCTACCTATTTCAGCAATAAGGGACATGTTCTGTTTTCCGAAAACGGCGCTCTGAATAAATGTGATTTAGACAGTGACAAGCCGGAGGAAGTGTTCAGGTGGATAGATGCGGCACTGAGCTATGAGCACATGAGCCCTGCGGCGGGTATGGGCTTTGAAAACTCGGAGGGAAAATTTTTCTATCTGCCGCAGGAATCGGCGGACACTATTATAAAAACAGAACCGGCAAAGGTGCCGGTTAAGAATAAGCTTACTATGGCAGTGTTCGGAAACAGCGGAGAGCGGGAGTTTGCGTGGAACAGCGAAAACTATTCCGTAAGCCCTGAGCTTATGGATGCCGTCATCAGGTTTAATAACACCGACCCTGAATATAAAATAGTCTTTAAACCTTATGTGTACGAAAACGACACTCAGCGGGAAAATCTCCTTATGGAGCTTGCCACCGGCAGCGGCATAGACCTTATAGATACAAGCATACTTCCGGAGCGGGCGGTTAATAAAGGTATGCTTACGGATTTGCTGCCTTATATTGACAGCGACAGTGATGTTAGCAGGGATACCTTCATTCCCGCCCTCTTTAATGTGCAGCTGAGAGACGGGGGCTTATATGAATACACAAGCCGTTTCAGTCTTATGACCCTTGTAACAAGGGCTGAATTTTTCAATAACAGAGAGAGCTGGACGAAAGAAAATGTTATTGCACTTATTGAGGAAAATCCGGATATGGTGCCGGTATGGTGCAGGGAGCAGGAATATATACGGGACTTTTTCGTGCTGGCCTCTACGGGTGAATTTATAGACCGGCAAAACGGTACATGCAGTTTTGACAGTACCCGATTTGTCTCATGGCTTGAGCTTTTAAAGGCTCTGCCTGCAAGCAATGATACCGGGGGAGACATTGAGCTTATATTGAACCTCTGTCAGGATTTTCCGAGCTATGCGGGGTTTGAAGCACGATATGAAATGGGCGGGGACTATGCAATAGCAGGCTTTCCCGATACTGAGGGCACAGGCTCGTACTTTGTGCCTCTATCCGATGTTCACAGAAGCGGTTACGGCGGCACTATGGGACTTAATACAAGAGTGGGCATTATGGCATCAGGTGAGCATAAGTACGCTGCGTGGCGCTTTATAAAAACTCTTATTCTAAATGAGAAAAAGGACACTATAAGCAGCGGCATACCGGTAACAAAGGCGGGCTTTGAAGAGTGTCTTGATTTAAGCATAAGCAGTGAGATAGACGAATACCTTAACGCAGAAGAGTTCAGTGCCGCGGACGCGGAAAAGCTCAGAGAACAGGTATACGGTACGGAAAAAATCTGCATAAGGGATGAAACTCTCCTTGATGCCATCAGGGCAGAAGTTGAAGCATTTCTCGGCGGCAAAGGCACGGCGGAGGAATGTGCAGCTCAGGTACAGAGCAGAGCGGGCATATATCTTGCAGAACAGATAGACTGAAGAATATAAAAAAGCTCCCTTCCGAACGGAAGGGAGCTTTAGTTTTTATAATCAGTATATATCTTCGATAACCGTGGTAGGGGGAGCCTCCACTATTTCAGGATGCTGGAACATTACTCTGAAAGCCTGAAGAAGCTGGGCATAATAATGTCCGTCGATAATTCCCTCGTCCATGACCATTTTGCAGTCAACGTACTTCTTGTCTTCAACTTCGCCTTTGCGGTTAATCTCATAAGAGTGCCGCTTTGCACCGAAAGAAATGAATACAGGCAAAGTGCCGAAGTTATAGATGTGGTGATAAACAGGGCCGATGCGGAGAGAACCCAGATCGGTAATAATCATGGAGCCGTGGAAGGGGCTGAGCTTCATTGCAGACTCAGGTAGCCAGCCGAAGTAGTCCATAACTCTGAGCACGAAAATACCGAAACGAAGGAGAAAACGGGGCAGATGGCTTGCAGCTTCTGCAAACTCCTCTGTGCCGTTGCCGTCCTCGGATGCCTTAATTTCGGAAATCTTTTCGTTCATCTTCCGGTATACATCAAAAATAGTATCCGTAGGCTCAAATTCCACCTTGATTGTGGTTTCAGGGGAATTGGTATTCATATCACGGCGGACAGCCATAACAATCTCAATATTGTTTCTTGCATAAACTCTGCGGCCTACTACGAAGCGGTTAAGACCGGGCAGCATGGAAATTGCTCTGATATATGCGGCAATGAGAAAATGCAGAACACTTATACCTTTATAACCTGCTACACGGAGCTGTCTTAAACGTTTATCCAGAACTGAGATTTCAAAGCTCTCCTCATACTGGTTGCAGCGGTCATTCCTGCTGGGCATTATGTACGGAATGAATTTGTAAAACGGAGGCAGGGAACGAATAAGCCGGCCTTCTTTTCTGTCGCCGTAACGACGCTTATATTTACTCATAATTTTTCCTCCCGGGAAATTTTAGTTGCGGCCTAAAACACGCTAATTATACAGAACTAAAGGGCATAATACAAGCATGAACACGAAAAAGGCGGAGATATTTATGCAAAATCCTAAAAAAACACAAAAATTAGTGACTTTTTAAGGGCTAAACCTGCCTTTTTGTCGGCTGCGAGAGCAGAAATTCTGTTCAGGAGAGTATTAAAAAGCTGCTTACAAAGTGTTTTTAAGTCCCTTTTTAATCAGCCGTATATCCTCACCGGCGAAGGTGAGGCGGACAAATTCTCCGTTTATACGTGAGAAAATCTGGGGGCTGTATTTTTTCTGAAGCTCTTCCGGTTCGAGGTTTGTGCTTATTATCATGGGTTTTCCCTTAATCAGACGGGTATTTATAAGAGTGTAAAGAGCGTTTACCGTTACCGCGGTTACAAGCTCTGTTCCAAGGTCGTCTAAAATCATAAGGTCGCATGAGAGCATACGGTTCACATGCTCCTCGGCCTTTTCGGCCTCCTCCTGATCTTTGGCAAACTTCCTCTTTTCAAACGCCTCCATGGCTGTGGATGCGGTGTCGTAGCAGACGGAGTAGGCCTTTTCTGCAACTACTCTTGCAACGCAGGCGGAAAGGTAGGTTTTTCCGAGACCTGTGCCGCCTTTTAACAGCAGGCTTGACTGGACATTGGGAAAGCTCTCTGCAAATCTCTTGCAGCACTCATAAACTATGCTCATGGCCTCTCTGGGAATAACACCGTTGGGCGGCACGGGCTTTGTGCCGTAAAAATCAAGGCGGAAGTTTTCAAAGCTCTCATCACCGTTTTTAAGCAGCACGCCCACTTCCTCAGTAAGCTCCATGTTGTAAAGCTTTTTGAGGCACTCACAGGGATGACCGCCTATATTGCCGGTGTCCTTGCACACAGGGCAGGAATATATATCGTCAAGATAATCCTCGCTGTATCCTTTGGAGGCAAGAAGCTGGGCTTTCCTCTGCTGGAGAGCCAGATTTTCTTCCTTAATTAAATCAATACGGTCTTTTATATTTGCGCCTTTTGCAATGGTGAGGCGTACAAGCTCCGTCATCTGGGCGCGCATTTTCTGGTCTATATACTGAATTTCGGGTATGCTGCTGTAAACTCTGCTCAGCCTTCTCTGATGCTCAGCCTGATTATCAGCCTTGCGCTGCTCAAGACGCTCTCTGGCCTGAGCCAGAAGCTTGCCGTCATAGGTCATTGAATTTCCTCCTCACATTAAATCTTCTGAAGGGCGCTGCGAAGCTCTTCCATATCGGAATTGCTTATGCCGCCGCTCTGAACAGGGGCGGATTTCTGCACGGTGCTGCGCCGGGGACTGTCGTTCACTTCAATCTGGGCGGCAGAGGTGAAACCGGCGTTGTGCCAGTTTTTCATAATGGCGTCCATATATGCCCATTTGAGAGAGCCGGTAGCAGTAACGGTTCTGTCGTAGGCGATGGCAATAGCTTCATCCTCGAAGCCCATTTCTATCCATGTATCTATATATTTTACTTCAGATGAGCTTAAGTTTCTGTCCTTTATTCCCAGAATGGGTTTGATTTTGCCTATTCTTGAGCGCCGCTCACGCTGAACTCTGATATGCTCCTCAGCCTGTTCAAGACTCATTATTTCAAGCTTTGCCCAGCGGAAAGCCTCTTTTTCAATAGCTCTCACTGAGGGACGGCGGCTGTCACCGTATTTTTCAACATAAATTTCCCCGCAATAGTTCAAAAGCTCCATTATTACCTCAGGAGGCAGGGAAAGATAATCATAAATTCTGAAAAGCATTTTCATATCGCTGCCGCTGAGAGAGTGACCCACAACCTTGGCGCACTCTGAAATAAGGCCGGAGAAAATACCGTCCTCGGCGGCGCGGGCCGTAACCTCGGCGGCGGTGTATTCGGGCAGCTCCGGCTGGGGAACCGCATCCATTACCGCCTTTACGGGAACAGGAGCCTGGGCGGGAGGAGCGGGAGTAAAGACGGGAGCTGCGACGGGAGCGGCGACCCCTGTACTCTCTCCGGAGACAAGTCCCATTCTGCGGAGCTTTTCCTCCGCTGCGGCGATTTCCGCCATGGTGCGGCATAAGGTTAAAGCGGCATTTTCCGAATCAATCTTACCGTTTTTTATATAATATAAGTATAAAAGTGCCATATCGCCGTCATGGGCGTACAGCAATTTGTCGAGATCTTGCAGGGATATGGAATTTTCAGTGCTGTTTTCCAACATATTTCTAAGTACCTTTTATATAATTTACAATTTGTTTTTGACAGCTTTATATTATAACATTAAAATAAGCTTGTCGCAATAGCAAGATGTGTGCTATAATTACCCTGTATCATAGTGTAAACTGATATTAAGATTATAAAACGCAGAGGAGCGCAGAGAATGATAGAGCTACTCTCGCCCGCGGGTTCACCGGAGGCGGTCATTGCCGCTGTTCAGAACGGGGCGGACGCCGTGTACATGGGCATGGAAGAATTTAACGCCCGGCGCGGCGCTAAGAATTTTACAAATGAAGAATTTCAGAAGGCTGTTCGCTACTGCCGTATAAGAGGCTGCAAGGTATATGTTACCCTGAACACCCTTGTGAATGACAGAGAAATGGAAGGGGCTGTAAACGCCGCGAGAATTGCATCTCAGGCGGGCGCAGACGGTATTATTATTCAGGATTTGGGCCTTGTGAGAGAAATCAGAAAGGCACTTCCCGATATTCCCCTTCACGCAAGCACTCAGATGAGTATTCACAATCTGGCAGGTGTTGAGGCCGCAGCGGAAATGGGTCTTACAAGAGCAGTGCTTGCAAGAGAATTAAGCCTTGAGCAGATAAGATTTATATCTAAAAACGCATCCATAGAGACAGAAGTGTTCGTCCACGGCGCTTTCTGCTTCTGCCATTCAGGCCAGTGCTACATGTCCAGCCTTATCGGCCGCCGCAGCGGCAACCGGGGCATGTGCGCTCAGCCCTGCCGTATGCAGTACAGTCTGGGCGGCAGAATGGACGATTATCCTCTTTCATTAAAGGATAACTGCCTTGTTGACAGACTTAAGGAGCTGGAAGAGGCAGGAGTAAGCTGCATTAAAATCGAGGGCAGAATGAAGCGCCCGGAATACAGCGCCATTGTTACCGGCATTTATTCCAAGGCTTTAAAGGAGCAGCGCCAGCCTACTGCCGACGAAATGGAAATGCTGGAAAAGGTATTTTCAAGACAGGGCTTTACTCAGGGTTACTTTGACGGAGACAAGCAGGATATGTTCGGCGTCAGGGGAGAGCCTGATAAGGATTCCGACAAAATCTTTGCCGCCGCCAGAAAGGCTTATGCCGACGGCGAGCTGAGACGTGTTCCGGTGCATTTCTACACTGTCGCGGAAAAGGGCGAGAGAATTAAGGCCATTGCCTTTGATGATGACGGAAATAAGGCGGTTGCCTACGGCCCTGTGCCGGAAAAGGCCAGACGTCAGGGACTTACAGAGGCATACCTTACCGAGCAGATGTTTAAAACCGGCGGTACTCCCTACAACTGCGTTGAAAATAAAGCCAAGGCAGACCCGGGACTGTTCCTGCCGGCATCGGAAATTAACGAGCTGAGAAGAAGGCTTGTATCTGAAATTTCCGAAAAGAGAGCCGTACCTCCCATAAGAGGCAATTACAGAATGGCTCCCATGCCTGCAAATGTGCCCGCAATTTCCGACCCTGCCGTAATTTTTCAGGTGAGAACTGCGGAGCAGCTCACTCCCGAGCTTGCAGCCCTTAAACCCGATTATATATACGTCCCCGCCCTTTTAATGGCGGAGCATTTTGAGCTTATGCGGCCCTTTACCGATAACGGCGTAAGACCGGTTGCAGTTCTGCCCAGAATAATTACCGACAATCAGGCAAATGAGGTTTTTGAAGCCCTCCAGAAGCTTTTCGATTACGGTGTAAACGAAGCTCTGGTCGGAAATTTAGGCCACGCCTTTATGGTAAAGGCCGCCGGTATGAAGCTCAGAGGCGATTTCGGCCTTAACAGCTTTAACTCATGGAGCCTTGAAACCCTTAAGGAAGCAGGCTTTATATCTGCCACCGCATCCTTTGAGCTGCGCCTGTCTCAGATTAAATCTCTGGCAAAGCCGCTGGATACCGAGATGATAGTATACGGCCGTCTGCCCCTTATGGTGTCCGACCAGTGCATTATGCACCACAGCGCAGGCCGCTGCACCTGCCAGACTCCCGGTCAGCTTTCCGACCGCATGGGCAATATTTTCCCCGTGGTCAAGGAATTCGGCTGCCGCAATGTTATTTATAATGCCCACAAGCTGTATCTTGTGGATAAAAAGGAAGACCTTTATTCTGCCGGCCTTTGGGGACTGCGCCTTATGTTTACAACCGAAAGCCCCAGAGAATGTGTGGAAGTGGCAAAAGGCTACATGGGCCTTTCCGATTATAAGCCCAATGTTCTCACCAGAGGACTTTATTACAGGGGCGTAGACTAAAACCTCGCCGCAGCGGCGGCTGAATGGAGACACAATGAAAATTATTCTGGCATCCGGCTCTCCCAGAAGAAAACAGCTTATGGAGATGCTGGGCTTTAAGAATATGGAGATAATTCCGGCAAAAGGGGAGGAGAAGGCTGACCCTTCGCTCGCTCCCGGTGCGCTGGTTGAAGCTCTCGCCACGCAGAAAGCCGCGGAAGTGGCTGAAAAGCGGAGCGGGGACGAGCTTGTAATCGGTGCAGATACCATAGTTTTTTATAACGGCAAGGTTATGGGCAAGCCTCACTCCGAAAAAGAAGCAGAGGATATGCTCTCAAAACTGTCCGGAAATGTCCATGAGGTATATACAGGAGTTTGTCTTATTAAGGACGGACAGATAACAGCAAGACACGAGCGGAGCCTTGTGCATTTCCGCGCTCTCACAAAGGAGGAGATTTCCGCCTATGTCAGAACCGGAGAGCCTATGGATAAGGCCGGGGCATACGGAGCACAGGGACTGGGAGCGCTTTTTGTAAAGGGCATTGAGGGCGATTTCTTCAATGTTATGGGGCTTCCGGTGTGTCTGCTGGGTGAAATGCTTAAAGAGCAGGGGGTTAATATCCTTTGAAAGAGTATCTAAAGAAAAACGGAATACGCATCGCCGTAATTGTTCTGGCGGTTGCGCTTATGACAGGTCTGGGAGCCGCCGCCAGAGGCGGAAACATAAGCTTTCTCCAGAACGCCAGCGGAGTTATCAAAGCCCCTCTCCAGAAGGTGCTCAGCTCTGCTGTAAACTGGTTTGACAGCATTTACGGCTACCTTTATGATTACGAATCCCTGATGGCTGAAAATGAATCTCTCCGCTCTCAGCTGGCGGATGCTCAGAAATCCGCCCGTGACGGTATAGAGGCCACCGAGGAAAACAACAGACTGAGACAGCTTTTAAATCTCAAAGAAAAGCACACGGATTACGAAATGGAGTCCTGCAAGGTTGTTCTCTGGTCCTCCTCCAACTGGTCATCCTCCTTTACTATAAGTAAGGGTAAAAACGCAGGTATTGAGCTGGGCGACCCGGTTGTAACCGAGTACGGTGTTCTGGTAGGACAGGTAACAGAGCTGGGCGAAACATGGGCTACCGTCAGCACCCTTATAGACGCGGATATGAGCGTGGGCGCTTTTGTCGGTGCAACCGGAAGCTCCGGCCTTGTGGTCGGTGAATTCTCTCTTATGCAGGAAAAGCAGGCTAAGCTTACCTTCCTTGCAGACGGCGCACAGATATATGTGGGAGACGAGGTTTTAACCTCCGGCTCCGGCGGCGCTTTCCCGGCAGGTCTTGTTATCGGCACCATCAGCAATATACAGACCGAGGCCGGCGGACAGATTGAGTACGGTATCGTCACCCCCGCGTGCGATCTGGACTCACTTGTTCAGGTGTTTATAATAAAGAGCTATGAAGTGGTGGAATAAGCCTTGAAAGAGATTTTAGCAAAAGTCAATATAAAAAGAGTGCTGAACTATGCCCTTTACATGTTCCTCGCCCTTGTGTGCCAGAACATGCTCTTTACACAGTTCAGAATTTTCGGCATCTGCCCTATGGTGCTGCCCGCGGTGGCAGTTGCCGTGGGTATGTTTGAGGGAGCTACATGGGGAGCGGTGTTTGCCCTTATCATGGGCGTTTTTGCCGACATGTCATTTGTGGAAAACACAATCATGTTCACCGTGCTTTTCCCCGCCATTGCTTTCGCTGCCGGATTTATATCCCAGTTTTTCATAAACCGGCGCTTCTTTGCCTATATGTTTACGGCCTTTGCGGCTTTACTTTTAACAGCCATAGTGCAGATGATAAAGGTGTCTCTGCTGGACGGATGGGCAGCATCCATGCTCATAACCGTTCTGCTCCAGACCATTTTGTCCCTGCCGCCCGCCGTGCTGGCCTACTTCCCGCCCGGCAAGTGGATAGAGTAAAGCCGAAGAACAGAAACCTTAAGCATAAAGCAGATTTTTCCCTGAGAAAGGACAGTATATGAACAGAACCATAAAACCGTCGCGTCTTGCGGCGCTTGCCATATTCTTTTCACTCTTCCTTATAGTATACCTTGTCTTCCTTTACAAGCTTCAGATCATTGACGGTGAGGATTACTATAACCAGAGTCAGGAGATAAAAAATTCGGAGCGCGATGTTACCGCAGCCAGAGGCAATATACTCGACCGATACGGAAGAGTAATGGTCAGCAACAAGGAATGTTATAACCTTAAAATAGATACCGACAAGCTGTTCGCAAACGAGGACCCCAACGCCGTTATTCTGGAGCTGGTGAAACTGGTTGAAAGCTACGGAGACAAATATACAGACGATCTGCCCATATCTGCCGGGCCTCCCTTTGAGTATGACAAGAACATGACCGAAATCGAAAAGACCATGCTCAAATCATACTTCAAGGATAAAAAAGACTCTATAAAAGCGGCGGGACTGCCTCCTCAGCCCTCTGCTGTTGAGCTGATGAGCTATATGCGTACACGATATGATATAGACAACAAGTATTCCGCCGAGGAGATGCGAATAATCGCCGGTGTGCGTTATTCAATTAACGTCCGCTATGCAATCAACACCGCCGACTATATCTTCGTTGAGGATGCCTCCATGCAGCTCATTACTTCCATCATGGAGAGAAAGCTGGTTGGTATTCAGGTTGAGAGAGCATATGTCCGTGACTATGCCACCGAATATGCATCCCATATCCTTGGTTACGTCGGTCTTATGACTCAGGAGGAATTTGAAAAATACTCCCTTCAGGACTACGCAAACAACGCCATGGTCGGTAAGGACGGCGCCGAATATGCCTTTGAGAAATATCTCCACGGCAAGGACGGTAAGGTTACGGAAAGGAGATCTCCTGCCGGTACGATACTCAGTACCGTTTACGATGTGGAGCCGGAACCCGGAAATCATGTTTATCTTACCCTTGACCTTGCCCTTCAGGAGCAGGTGGAAAGAATTCTTGATAACGGTGTAAATGACCTTATCGCCACCCGAGCCCAGCAACGCGAGGAAGAAAAAGCCCGAGGCGAATTTAACCCCGAACTTAAAGATGAAATTACAGGTGCGGCCGCTGTTGTGGTAGATGTAAGAAACGGCGCTCCCCTTGCAATAGCCAGCTGGCCTACCTATGATGTATCGCACATAATGGAAAACTATCAGGAACTTATGGAAGCGCCGAATACTCCGCTCTTTAACAGAGCGCTTATGGGTGCATACGCTCCCGGTTCCACATTCAAGCCCTGCACCGCAATCGCAAGCTTAAGCGAGGGCATTATAAACACCGAAAAACGTATTAAGTGCGAAGGTGTTTACACAAGGTACGCCGCCGAAGGTTACGCCCCTGAATGCTGGATTTGGAATGCAGGTAAAAAGGGCGAGCACTACACCCACCCGGAGGAAAATGTCACTGATGCAATCAGAGACTCCTGCAACTACTACTTCTACACTGTCAGCCATGACCTTGGTGTTGATAAAATGGGCGAATATGCCAGAAATCTCGGCCTTGGCGTAACCACAGGCATTGAGCTTACCGAGACTAAAGGTAACATGTCCAACCAGGAAAACCATATTGATTTTGCAGGTGTAGCCGATTGGCGAATCGGTGATACTCTGCAGGCCGGTATCGGTCAGTCTGATAGTATTTTCTCACCTCTGCAGATAGCCGAGTACTGCGCCGCCATTGCAAACGGTGGACACCGTTATTCAGCTTCTATTCTGCAGTCGGTAAGAAGCTTTGACTTCAGCGAAAAAATCTATGAGCGTGAGCCGGAAGAGCTCAGCACCGTTAAATCTGCCGACTATAACTGGGCTGCCATCCACGAAGGCATGTACGAGGTGCTTCATTACTGGGGCAACGAAAAGAACGCCAAGGTGTGGGCAGACTGCGAATGGGACTGCGCCGGTAAAACCGGAACGGCTCAGAAAGGTGAAAACATCACCAACGACGGTATCTTTATCTGCTACGGCCCCTACGAAGATCCCCAGATTGCAATAGCCGTTGTGGTTGAACGAGGCCATGCCGGTGCTGATGTTCAGTTTATAGCACGCCGTATTATGGACGCTTATATAAACCTCTCAAAATACAGCGACACTTCCGAGCCTGAAATGGGAATTTTGAAGTAATAAAAGCAAATTAAAGTATTGAAAGATAAAAAAACAACGTATATAATGTAAACGTTAAAGCGGATTAGAGTAAGAAACGGAGAAGAATATGAATATAGCGCTAATGGCACATGACAGAAAAAAAGAGCTTATGGTGCAGTTTTGCATAGCCTACTGCGGAATACTGGCTGAGCATAATCTTTGCGCCACCCATGTGACCGGAAAGCTGGTTTCCGAGGCTACCGGTCTGCCCATTACTCTGTATCTTCATGCAGATCAGGGCGGCGCCCAGCAAATCGGTGCCCGCATTTCCTTCAACGAAATAGACCTGGTGCTTTTCTTCTGCGATCCCGCCAACCCCAAGGGCTTTGATGATATTAACAAAATTGAGCGCCTCTGCGATCAGTATCAAATCCCCTTTGCGACCAACGCCGCTACTGCCGAGGTCCTTGTTCAGGGACTGAGACGCGGAGATCTGGATTGGCGTAATATTGTCAACCCTCAGAAGAGATAAGCCTCAGCTTTGCAAAAATTCAAGGCGCGGCCGTATAGTCGCGCCATATTATAATGCTCTGCGTTAAGCGGGAGCGGAAAGGATACAGAATGGGAAAGGTTGCACCCCGCACCCTGTCCGGGTTTATGGAGCTCTTGCCGAAAGAGCAGATGAAAATGGAAAAAATGATGGAGGCTCTGCGGAAAAGCTATTCCACATACGGCTTTACTCCGCTGGACACTCCGGTTATAGAGTCCTCTGAGGTGCTGCTTGCAAAGGGCGGCGGAGAGACCGAAAAGCAGATTTACCGTTTCCAGAAGGGAGACAGTGACATCGCTCTTCGCTTCGACCTCACAGTTCCTCTTGCAAAATATGTTGCCGCAAACTACGGCAAGCTCAGCTTCCCCTTCCGCCGTTACCAGATAGGTAAGGTTTACAGAGGAGAGAGAGCACAGAGAGGCCGCTTCCGCGAGTTCTATCAGGCCGATATTGATATTATCGGTGACGGAAAGCTGGATATTATAAATGAGGCAGAAATCCCCGCTATCATTTATAATACCTTTAAAACTCTGGGAATTTCAAAGTTCAAAATCAGAGTCAATAACCGCAAGCTTTTAAACGGCTTTTACGCCATGAACGGCATGAGCGAAAAATCTGCCGATATTATGCGTACTGTTGATAAGCTTGATAAAATCGGTGCCGACAAGGTTAAAAACCTGCTTATAGACGAGGTTAAGATGCTGCCCTGCAAGGCCGACAATGTTCTGGACTTTATGGCAATCAAGGGCACAAATGCAGAAGTAATCGAGAGACTGAGCCTTTATAAGGGCATGGATGAGACCTTCGATCAGGGCCTGAGCGAGCTTATCGAGGTCACAAAGTACCTGTCCGCCTTCGGCGTTCCGGAAGAAAACTTTGCAATCGACCTTACCATTGCCCGCGGTCTTGACTACTACACCGGTACCGTTTACGAAACCGAAATGACCGAGCATCCGGAGATAGGCTCTGTCTGCTCCGGCGGCAGATACGACAATCTGGCAGAGTATTACACCGATAAGAAGCTGCCCGGCGTCGGTATCTCCATCGGCCTTACAAGACTTTTCTATGTCCTTCAGGAGCAGGGACTTTTATCCGACGATATGATTACCTCTCCCTGCGACGCTCTGGTTCTGCCCATGACCGAGGATATGGGCTATGCCATTTCCGCCGCTACCGGACTTCGCGCCGCCGGCATCCGTACCCAGATTTACGGCGAGCAGAAGAAGTTCAAGGGCAAAATGAACTATGCCGATAAGATTGGCGTTCCCTACGTCATTTTCGTCGGTGAGGATGAAATCAATGAAAACATGCTCTCCGTTAAGGATATGGAAAGCGGCGAGCAGATAAAGCTTACAGCAGAAGATGCCGTTAAGCTTATAAAGGAAAACATAGAGAGAAAAAACAGCGGCGCTGTTATTAAAGAATAAGCACCGTTAATAAGAGAAGGCAGGAGTAGAAATCATGTTAAAGTCCCGTACACATACCTGTGACGAGCTCCGCATTGAAAATGTCGGAGAAAAAGTTAAAATAGTCGGCTGGATGGAGAACGTCCGTGAAGTCGGCGGCAATCTGGCCTTTGTGGTGGTCCGTGACTTTTACGGAACAACTCAGGTGGTCTGCGAGAGCGAGGATATGCTCTCAATAGTTAAAAACCTCAATAAGGAATCCACCATTTCCGTTGAGGGCGTTGTTCGTGAGAGAGCAAGCAAAAACCCCAAGCAGAATACCGGCGATATTGAAGTTGTGCCCGAAAAGATCGAAGTTCTGGGCCGCTGCCGCTATAATGAGCTGCCTTTTGAAATTAACCGCAGCCGTGAGGCTGATGAGGCTCAGAGACTTAAATACCGTTATCTGGACCTGAGAAACCCCGCAGTTAAAAAGAACATCGTTCTGCGCTGCAATGTTGTCTCCGCTCTCCGTCAGGCTATGACCGAGCAGGGATTTCTGGAGATTACCACTCCTATCCTGACCGCTTCTTCCCCTGAGGGCGCAAGAGACTATCTGGTTCCCTCCAGAAAGCACCCCGGCAAGTTCTATGCTCTGCCTCAGGCTCCCCAGCAGTTTAAACAGCTGCTCATGGCCTCCGGCTTTGATAAATACTTCCAGATCGCTCCCTGCTTCCGCGATGAGGACGCAAGAGGCGACCGCAGCCCCGGTGAATTCTATCAGATGGATATGGAAATGGCCTTTGCAGGTCAGGAGGACGTTTTTGCAGTTCTGGAAGAGGTTCTGCCTCCCATCTTTGCAAAATACGGCACTTACAATATAGCTTCTACCGCTCCCTTCAAGCGCATCCCCTACCTTGAGTCTATGGAGAAGTACGGCAGCGATAAGCCCGACCTTCGTATAGACCTGCTGGTAGATGATATTACCGAGCTTGTTCAGGGCACTGACTTCGGCCCCTTTGCCGAGGGCAACACCGTCAAGGCTATTGCTGTAAGCGGCTGCGACATGACAAGAAAGAATATAGATAAGCTCTGCGCCGATGTTGAGGTTCAGGCAGGCTGCAAGCCCTTCTGGTTCAAGGTGGGCGATGACGGCGAGTTCGCCGGCGGCGTTGCCAAGTTCTTAAACGACCGTAAGGACGCTATCACCGAGAAGCTGGGTCTTAAGCCCGGTTACCTTGTCGGCGTATGCGCAGGCAAGAAGGAAATCGCTCAGAAAACTGCTGGCGTTATGCGTAAAATGCTGGGCGCTGCAGTTCCCGGACATATGGACAAGGAGCGCTATGAGTTCTGCTGGATAGTGGACTTCCCCATGTACGAGATTGGCGAGGAGAGCGGCGAGCTTGAGTTCTGCCACAACCCCTTCTCCATGCCCTCCGGCGGTCTGGATGTTCTGCTCAAGGCTGAGAGAGGCGAGATCGACCCCCTCACCATTACCGCTGACCAGTACGACCTTGTCTGCAACGGTATTGAGCTTTCTTCCGGCGCTGTCCGTAACCATGACCCCGAAATCATGATTAAGGCATTTGAAATGGTAAGACTTGGCGAAGAGGACGTTAAGAAGAAGTTCCCCGCCATGTACAACGCCTTCTGCTACGGCGCTCCCCCTCACGCAGGCATTGCCCCCGGTGTTGACCGTATGGTTATGCTCCTTGCAGGTGAGGAGAGCATCAGAGAGGTTATTCCTTTCCCCATGAACAAGAACGCTCAGGACGTTATGATGGGCGCACCTTCCTTTGTAGAGCCCAAGCAGCTTGAAGAGCTGAACATTGCCTGCACCAAAGAGGAAGAGTAATAAATAAAGCTAAGCCCCAGAGTTTCCTCTGGGGCTTTAAAGGTTTAATAGGAGTACGCCATGTTTTCCAAAGTCAGAAGCTTCGGCGTCAGCGGCGTCGGAGGCTACGGTGTCACGGTAGAGGTTTATATTACAAACGGCCTGCCTGCCTTTGAGGTGGTGGGATTGCCGGACATTGCAGTTAAAGAATCAAGAGAGCGTGTAAGAGCCGCCATAAAAAATAACGGTTATCGCTTCCCGGTAAGCCGTATGACCATAAATCTGGCTCCAGCCGACAAGAAAAAGGCCGGTACTATGTACGATCTGCCTATGCTTATCGGAATTTTATCCGCATCGGGAGATATTGAAAATCCCGGAGAGGACTGCGCCTTCGTGGGAGAGCTTTCCCTTACAGGTGAGCTTCGACCCGTACAGGGTGCCTTGCCTATGGCAATCGAGGCTATGAGAAGCGGAGTTAAAAAGCTGTTTGTCCCCTATGATAACGGCCCCGAGGCAGCCTTTGCAAAGGAACTTTCGGTTTATCCCGTAAAGGATGTGGCTCAGCTTATAAAGCACCTTAAAGGTGAAGAGCTTATAGATGAAGCCGTTGCACCGGATATTGAGAGTATGGAAGAAAATCTTCCCGACTTTTCAGACGTTAAGGGACAGGAAAACGTAAAGCGTGCCTTCGAGATTGCCGCCGCAGGCGGCCACAATATTCTGCTCATAGGCCCGCCGGGTGCAGGCAAATCCATGATGGCAAAGCGCCTGCCCACCATTCTGCCGGATATGAGCAGGGAAGAAATAATAGAGTGTACGGAGATACATTCGGTTTCCGGTCTTACAAGCAGAGAAAGACCCATAGTTTCCCGCCGACCCTTCCGTTCACCTCACCACACCGTTTCTGCGGCCGGACTTTCCGGCGGCGGTACAGTGCCTAAACCCGGTGAAATCAGCCTCGCCCACAACGGCGTGCTGTTTTTGGACGAAATGCCGGAATTTCGAAGCGACGTTCTGGAAGTGCTCCGCCAGCCATTGGAGGACGGAGAGGTTACGGTTTCCAGAGTTTCCGGCACATATACTTTCCCCAGCCGGTTTATGCTGGTATGCGCCATGAACCCCTGTAAATGCGGCTGGTACGGACATCCCTCCGGCAGATGCAAATGCTCGGAAAAGGATGTGCGCCGCTATCACAGCAGAATTTCCGGCCCTCTTCTTGACAGAATTGATATAATAGTCGAAGTTCCGGCTCTTGAATATGAGGAGCTGAGAAGGAGAGAGCCTGCGGAAAGTTCTGCGGATATTAAAAAGCGGGTCAACGCCGCAAGGCAGATACAGAGAAAACGCTACGGCGAAAACTCCACCATGTGCAATGCCCATGCGGGCAGCAGGGAACTGAGAGAGTTCTGCGCTCTGGAAGATGAGTCGGAAAGCCTGATGAAAGGGGCTTTTGACGCTATGGGACTTTCAGCCAGAAGCTACGACAGAATTTTAAGAGTTGCCCGCACCATTGCGGATTTAGCCGGAGAGGAAAAAATAGGCCCGGAGCATATTGCCGAGGCCATACAGTACAGAAGCTACGAGTTTATTTAGGAAGAGGAAAATTTATGAATGATATAATTCTTGTAAAGTTAGGCGAGATAATACTCAAGGGTCTTAACCGCCGTTCATTCGAGCAGAGACTCATGGACAATATGCGAAAGGCTATTGCAAAGCACGGTAATTTTAAGGTCTACTGCCTCCAGTCCACCGTGTATGTTGAGGCTTTGGACGATAACGCCGATATGGACGGAGCTTTCGAGGCTCTCCAGAAGGTGTTCGGCATTATAAAGCTCACCCGTGCAGCCGGCTGCGAGAAGGATAAGGACGCTATTGCAAAGCTTGCTGTGGAGTACCTCAGAGAGGACATGGAAAATGCTCACAGCTTTAAGGTTGAATCCAAGCGCAGCGACAAGAGTTTCCCCATGACCAGCATTGAGCTGAGCCAGTACGTCGGCGGAATTTTGCAGGATGCCTACCCCGACACTGTTGTTGATGTACATGAGCCTGAACTTGTGGTAAACATTGAGGTTCGTGATCTTGCAGCATATGTTCACGCAGCTCCCGTAAAGGGCGCAGGCGGTATGCCCTTAGGCTCCAACGGCGTTGCAGTTACCCTGCTCTCCGGCGGTATCGACAGCCCTGTTTCCACCTACATGATTGCAAAGCGCGGCGTCAGACTTATTCCCGTCCACTTCTTCTCCTTCCCCTACACCTCCGAGCTTGCAAAGGAGAAGGTTATTGAGCTTGGAAACCAGCTCACCGATTACTGCGGCAAAATGACTCTTGAAATCGTGCCCTTTACCCACATTCAGGAGGAAATCCGTGATAAGTGCCCTGAGGAATACTTCACCCTTATCATGCGCCGCTTTATGATGAGAATTGCCCAGCGCATTGCTAAGAGCAACGGCGCAAAGGCCATTGTTACCGGCGAAAACTTAGGTCAGGTTGCAAGCCAGACCATGGAGGCTATGGCTTCCACTCAGGCTGTTATGGATATTCCCTGCATCCAACCTCTTATAGGCTTCGATAAGGAAGAGATAATCACTGTTGCAAGAAAAATCGGCACCTTTGACACTTCCATTCTGCCCTATGAGGACTGCTGCACCGTCTTTACTCCCCGCCACCCCCGCACCAGACCCAGAGTAGCTGAGGTTGAGAGAGCTGAAAGCGTACTGGACATTGAGGCTCTGGTGAATGAGGCACTGGAGGGAATTGAAAGGGTAGAGCTTAAAAATGAGTAAGGTTTATAATACTGAAATTATATCAGTAGGCACAGAGCTGCTTCTGGGCCATGTGACCAATACCGATGCAAGAGACATTTCTGAAATGCTCTCCAAGATAGGCATAAACGTAAAATACCACACTGTTGTAGGCGATAACCCCGAAAAACTGAGAGACTGTGTGGAAATTGCCAAAAAGAGAGCCGATATTATAATAACTACCGGCGGCCTCGGCCCCACATGCGACGACCTTACAAAACAGGTGCTTGCATCTGCTTTCGGTCTGGAGCTTGTGGAAAACAAGGCTGAAATGGACACCATTTATGAATATATAAAGGGCGGCAAGAAGGTAACTCCCAATAACTACATTCAGGCCATGCTGCCTGAGGGCTGCACCGTTTTCCACAACGACTGGGGCACCGCTCCCGGATGCGCCTTTGAGGCAGAGGGAAAAACCGTTTTAATGTTCCCCGGCCCTCCCAAAGAGTGCGTTGCTATGTTTAAGGCTCTGGGTCTGCCATATCTTAAAAAGCTTTCCGATGAGCAGATTGTTTCCCACTCTATCCACATGTTCGGAATAGGGGAGAGCGCAGTTGACTATATGTTCAGAGATGAAATGAACAAAATGTCAAACCCCACCATGGCACCCTACGCCAAGGAATGTGACTGCCTGCTCCAGATAACCGCCAAGGCAAAGAGCGAGGAAGAGGCAGAAAAGATGATTGCCCCGGTTATGGAAGAGGCAAAGGCAAGACTTGGAGACTACGTTTATGGCATAGATGTGGACACTATCGAGCAGCGGGTCATTGAGCTTTTAAAAGCAAAGCACATGTGCTTTGCCGCAGCTGAAAGCTGCACCGGCGGCGATATTGCACGACGCTTTACCGATATTCCCGGCGCAAGCGCCGTATTCAAAGGCGGCGTTGTAAGTTATACAAACGAGGTTAAGGCCAAGGTACTTGGAATTGACCCTGCGCTTATCGAGGAAAAGGGCGCTGTCAGCTATGAAGTGGCAAAGGAAATGGCAGAGCGGGTGAAAGAGCTTTGCGGCGCTGACATCGGCGTTTCCGTAACCGGCCTTGCAGGCCCCGACGGTGACGGTGTTCACGAGGTGGGAACTGTGTTTGTGGGTCTTGCCGCAGACAAAACCTATGTGCGGGAGCTGCACCTCGGCACATACCGTACCAGAAGCTTTATCCGCCAGATGTCAGGCAACCATGTTTACGATATGATGCGCCGGTACCTCTGCGGACTTGATATTCTGTAAAAATAAATATAAACTTATAAAAACGGGAAAAGTATATGACTTTTTCCGTTTTTTTACATTTTTTTTCGTAAAACCGGAGGATGATACAAAAAGTATACAAAAATGATACATTAGGGGTATATAATACAGTCGGATAACCGGGAAATTTAAGATTATTGACAAAGCAACATGCCCGCGTTATATTGACAGTATAAAGAATTATATATGAATACAAGACGGAGGCGACGTGTTGATCAGTGTAAATTACCGGGATTCCCGGCCTATATATGAACAGGTAAGAGATAATTTCCGCCAGCTTATAATAACAGGAATAATGCCGCCCACAAGCAAGCTGCCCACTGTGAAGGAGCTTGCAGCTGAGCTTTCCATAAATCCCAATGCTATACAGAGAGCATACATGGAACTTGAAAACGAAGGATATGTATTTTCAGTTCCCGGAAGAGGCTGCTTCGTTTCGGGCGGTATAGATGTAAACGAGGAGAAAAAGGCGGAGCTTATTGATAAGTTCCTTTCTGCCGCCTCAGAGCTTCGGGGACTTGGAGTAAGTCAGGAAAAGCTCATTGAGCTTTTGAAAGGGGACAGTGAAAAATGATAGAGCTGAGAGAGCTTAGAAAAAGCTTTGACGGCTTTCCTGCTCTGGACGGACTGAATCTGAAAGTTCCAAAAGGCGCGGTTTACGGTCTGGTCGGGCCGAACGGTGCGGGAAAATCCACCGCTATTCGGCACATGGTGGGAATTTACCGGCAGGACAGCGGCGAGGTTTTAATGGACGGTAAGCCGCTTTACGAAAATCCGGAGCTTAAAAGCCGGATTTCCTTTATTCCCGACGATATTTTCTATTTCCCTCAGGCCAGCATTGCCGATATGAAGGACTATTACAGCCGTATCTACCCCAATTTTAACCCTGAACGGTATAAGGAACTGGGGAAGATTTTCGATATTGACGATAAGAGAAGCATGAGAAAGCTGTCCAAAGGTATGCAGAAGCAGGCGGCTTTCTGGATTGCCATATCTCTTATGCCGGATGTGGTGATTATGGATGAGCCGGTAGACGGTCTCGACCCGGTTATGCGCCGTCAGGTGTGGAGTATTCTTTTGTCCGATGTGGCAGAGCGGGGAACCACCGTGCTGGTTTCCTCTCACAACCTGAGAGAGCTTGAAGATGTGTGCGACCATGTGGGTATAATGAACCACGGCAAAATGATAGTGGAGCGGGGCCTTTCCGAGCTTCAGGACAGCCTTGTTAAAATCCAGCTTGCCCTGCCTGACGGGGAGCAGCTGCCGGAGGGGCTGGATATTGTCCACCATTCCAGTACCGGAAGATTGCAGCAGCTTATTCTGCGGGGTAACGGCAGGGAGCTGACGGAACAGCTCAGCCTTTCACATCCCCTTTTCGTGGATGTGCTGCCCCTTACCCTTGAGGAAATATTTATTTATGAGCTTGGAGGCGCTGACAGTGAAATCAAAGACGCCATTATTTAATAAACATATTGCTGCAAATCTTATGAAGCGCTTCTGGCCCATTTGGGCGGCCTACCTTATAGTCCTTGCTTTTCAGCTGCCTGTAAATGTATTCAGCCAGCTTGAAACTGCGAGATATTTCACCAAATCAGCTGAATATTTCACCGTTTTAAGCGGATACGGAACTATTAAATTTTCTTTCATTTTTGCAATAGTTTCCGTTACGGCTATGTTTTCCTACCTGTATTCATCACGCAGCTGCTGCATGGTGTGTGCTCTGCCTATAAAGAGAGAAACCATGTTTTTAAGCTGCGCCGCGGCCGGAATACTGCCGTTTTTAATATCCGATATTCTGATTTTCGCAGTGAGCGCCGCAATGGGTGTGGCGGAAATTAAATATCTGCTGCTGTGGCTTGGTATTACAGTTATGGGAAACATGCTGTTTTACGGCATGGCACTGTTCTGCGCTGTACTTACGGGAAATATTGCCATTTTACCGCTGCTGTATATAGTGCTTAATTTTACCGGCTCTGTTGTACAGAACTGCTTTATTTATTCTTTCAGCCGCTTTGTCTACGGCATGAGAAAAATAGGCGGAAATATTCTGGGTTACCTTACCCCTGTGCGTGTTTTGGGACGGCATCTGAGTGTAATAGAGGAGACAGAGGGGGTAATAGAGCTTTCCGGAATGGAATTTCTCATTGCCTACTTTGCCGCAGGACTTTTACTGGCGGCTGCCGCATTTTTCATATACAAAAAGAGGCATATGGAAAATGCTGGTGACATTGTGGCGGTGAAGTCCTTAAGGCCTATCTTTAAATACTGCATGACCTTCGGAACGGCGCTGGTTCTTGCAACTGTTGTGGGCAAACTTCTGCCTCCCTCTGTATTTAAAGGGATAGGTTCGGCAGTAATAGTGCTGCTGTTTATGCTGCTGGGTGCTGCTGTGGGCTGGTACGGCGCTGAAATGATGATGCAGAAATCCTTTTACGTTTTTAAGTCAAAATTCAAGGGCCTTATTATTTCATGCCTTATTATTGCAGCTGTGGTAATGGGGGCTGAATTTAATATTTCAGGCTACGAAAACCGTATTCCCAAGTTTCAAAATGTAAGCTCTGTAAATGTTGAATTCTACAACATAAAACAGCCTGAAAACATTGAAAAAGTTATGCAGCTCCATGAAAGCCTTATTAAAAATAAACATTCTTCCGATAATTCCGTAATTCCGGGTGAATATGACAGCTTTGTGGGAATTCATTATTTTATGAATAACGGGCAGGAACTGAGCAGAGAATATGAGTTGAACATGGACCCGGAAAATTTCGATGATGACTCCTCAAGCCTGAGACTGTACAGCGAGGTTATAAACTGCCCCGAGGTTATAAAACAGCGCTATATTCCGGAAACACCGGTAACGGCGGAGAATGTGAGCTTCTGCCAGATAAGTGAAAGCTACCCGTCAGAATACGGCGGCACTACCCGAAACATAAAGCTGGACGGGGAGCAGGCCGAGGAGCTGTTTAAAACCTGTATTCTCCCGGATATTGAAGAGAGCCTGATGGGGCGGCAGTATATGGATAGCGAAGACGGGTATCTGGACAATATCAGCAATCTTAAAATCGAAATCCAGCTGAACGCGGAGTTTACAGATCAGGACGGTAAATTTATTCCCGCCGCATGGGACGGCTTTTTCTGCTCGGTTGATCTTTCGGCAAAGCGCACTATTAAATGGATAGAGGAAAACACTGACCTTGAAGTAACATCTCTCCGTGAGGTAATGCCGGAAAGCTACTTTGCCTATTAACACATTTTGAAGAGTTTGTTTATAAATTTTTGTGAGTTTGTTCATTACAAGGTCACAAATATACTTTATATTATAATTCGTAAACAAGATACCAGATGAAAGAGGTCAAATTTAATGAACGGCTCCGATGAAAGCATGGAAAGCCAGAGGGAATCCAACCCCTCGGCGGATAATACAACGGAAACTCATGCAAGTACCGGCTACACCGGTGATACTGACAGAGTAAACGGCGAATATCATTACAAAAACGGCTACACTCAGAAAATTTATTCTGATGCTCATTATGCTCCGGCAAGTGAGAGCACAGTACCACCGAGATACTACACTCCCCCTCAGAAACCGCCTAAAGAACCCAAACCTCCCAAGGTGAAGAAAAACGGCGGAATGACAGGTAAGCTTATAGCAATCTGTCTTGTGTGTACTCTGGTAGGCGGCGCGGCAGGTGCCGGAATTACAGGCCTTGTCTTTAATAACAAAATAAACAACAGCATTGCGGATGTAAATTCACGGCTTGATGAAATGGCAGAAGACCACAACACCAGTATTGTGGCAGCCCAGCACGCAAACAGCGCCGGTCAGCTTGCCCCCTCTCAGATTTATGCTCAGGCCTGCGATCAGGTTGTCGGTATCAGCTCCGAGGTTACTTACATTAACTTCTTCGGCATGACCACACCTCAGGCAGTTACAGGCTCCGGCTTTATTATTTCCGAAGACGGCTACATCCTCACAAACTACCACGTTATTGAGCTTGCTTACAAGAGCAAGCAGGAAGTTACCGTTATGGTGCATGACGGAACAAAGTACCCCGCCGCGATTGTGGGTGTTGAGGAATGCAACGATATTGCAGTTCTGAAAATAGATGCACACGGCTTAAAGCCCGCGCAGTTCGGTGACAGCGATGCCCTTCTCGTAGGCGACAATGTTTACGCTGTGGGTAATCCTCTGGGTGAGCTTGAATTTTCTATGAGCTCCGGTCATGTAAGCGCCAAAGACAGACTTATCATGACTGAGGATAAGACCGAACCTATAAATATGTTCCAGATTGACGCCGCTGTAAACCACGGTAACTCCGGCGGACCTGTTTATAACGATAAAGGTCAGGTCGTGGGTATTGTTACTGCAAAATCCGAAGGCTCCGATGTTGAGGGTCTGGGCTTTGCAATCCCCATAAATGATGTTGTTTCCATCTCAAAAGATCTTATTACCAACGGCTACGTTACAGGCAAGGCCTATATGGGCGTGAGACTGGATGAGCGTTATAACTCAATGTTCAGCCAGTATTACAATATGCCTAACGGAGCATACGTAATTTACGTTGAGCCCGACGGTGCCGCCGAAAAGGCAGGTATTCAGGCAGGCGATATTATAACAAAGCTGGGTGACATGGACATTGAGAGCCACAACGACCTGAGAAAGGCCGTGCGTAAGTTCTCTGCCGGCGATACCGCCAATGTCACATTGTACAGAGCGGGCGAGAGCAAGGAGCTCTCAATCACCTTCGGTGATCTGAAGCCTGCCGAGAGTATCGCCACCCCCGCCTCAAAACGTACTCCGCTGTACGGTGAGGCATATTGATCAGCTACTTTTCTACTCCTATAAATCCTCTCTTTTCTCCCAAAAACGAAGTGCTCCGGAATTTGTTTCCGGAGCACTTTGTTTGTTTTAATTTAGGCAAAGAAAAGCGTGTTTTGCTCTTGCTTTTTTAAGTTTATGCGGGTAAAATAGATAAAGTATGTGGTTTAAACCCCATAAAATAAAAATAAATATGTTTATTATTCTCAGGAGGAATAAAAATGACTTACGAGATGGATATTGCCGGCCTTAAACGGGATCTGCCCCTGTGTAAGGTCTCTGATGATCTGTACATAGGCGCTTTTGTCATGTTCGGAGATGTTGAACTCACCGTTCACTGCGCCACTGAGCTTTTAGAGCGCGCGCCCGAGTATGATTACCTGATTGCCCCCGAAGCCAAGGCAATTCCTCTGCTCTACGAAATGGCCCGTCAGAGCGGTGCTAACAAATACTTCCTTGCAAGAAAAGGCGCCAAGAATTACATGAGAGGCACTTTTGAGGTAAATGTTAAGTCCATCACCACTGAGGAAGTTCAGAGACTTGTTATTGATACTGCCGATGCAGAACTCATCAAGGGCAAGCGTATGCTTATCGTTGACGACGTTATTTCTACCGGCGAATCCCTCCGTGCAATGGAAGAACTGGTTACCAAGGCCGGCGGCATCATTGCAGGCAAAATGGCTGTTCTCGCTGAGGGCGACGCACAGGAGAGAAATGATATTATCACTCTTGCTCCTCTGCCTCTCTTTAACCCCGACGGTACCGTAAAAGAATAAACATCAATAATAAAAGCGCCGGTTTTACCGGCGCTTATCTTTTATCCTTAAAAAAGTTTTTCAGTATTTCCCCGCACTCATCTTTAAGTATACCGGAGTATACTGCCGGGCGGTGGCCGTAGCGCTCATAGAAAAGGTCTATGACGCTGCCGCAGGAGCCGGAGTTTTCCTCTCTTGCACCGAAAACCACGGTGGGTATGCGGGAATTTATTATTGCCCCGGTACACATGGGGCAGGGCTCCAATGTGACATAAATGGTGCAGCCTGAAAGCCGCCAGTCGTTAAGATGCTTTGATGCCTGCCGTATGGCTTCAATCTCCGCATGGGCGGTGGCGTCGGAACATTCCTCGCGGCGGTTTCTGCCTCTGCCTATTATATTCCCGTCCTTATCCGCAATTACGCAGCCAACAGGAACATCACCGTGTTCAGCGGCCTCCTTTGCAAGATTTAAGGCCTCGCGCATATAATCTTCTCTTTCCAAAATATCACTCTCCCGAGGCTTAGGATAAAAAATCATAAAATAAAAGTTTTCCCCGACGGTGAAACGTCGGGGAAAACACTCTTTAACTGCTTAGTATGTACTCTGAAATTAGGCCAGAGCAGCAGTGATGATAGCCATCTGGTAAACTTCCTCTGCGTCGCAGCCACGGGAGAGGTCGTTGATAGGAGCGTTCAGGCCCTGAAGGATAGGACCGTAAGCGGCAAAGCCACCCAGACGCTGAGCAATTTTATAGCCGATGTTACCGGACTGGATTTCGGGGAAGATGAAGGTGTTTGCATAGCCTGCAACCTTGCTGCCGGGGAACTTGAGCTGGCCGACAACAGGAGAAACAGCAGCGTCAAACTGCATTTCACCGTCAACTGCAAGCTCGGGGTCCATTTCCTTTGCAATCTCGGTTGCGTTGCGAACCAGATCAACATTTGCGCCCTTACCGGAACCCTTGGTGGAGTAGGACAGCATTGCAACTTTAGGATCTACGCCGAATACCTTTGCGGTCTTTGCAGTCTCGATTGCAACCTCAGCCAGCTGAGCTGCAGCGGACAGACGAACGTTGCCGTCCTTATCCAGCTTGTCCTCGTAGGAGATGTTGATTGCGCAGTCACCCATGACCTTCATCTCGTCGCCGCGGACCATAATAAAGCAGGAGGAAACGAGGTTTGCACCGGGCTTGGTCTTAATGAGCTGCAGTGCGGGACGAACGGTATCAGCGGTGGAGTAGGTAGCGCCGCCCAGAAGAGCATCTGCATAGCCCAGCTTTACCAGCATGGTGCCGAAGTAGTTGCCCTTTGCCAGAGAAGCTTTGCACTCCTCAGCGGTCATCTTGCCCTTGCGGAGCTCTACCATCTTCTCTACCATCTCGTCCATGAGATCGGAAGTGGCAGGATCCAGAATATCGAGACCTTCAATGTCGAAATTGCCCTTTGCGGCCTCTGCCTTTACAACATCAACATTACCGACCAGAACGGGGGTAAGGAAGCCGTCTTTCTTCAGTCTTGCGGCGGCCTCAAGTATACGGGCATCGTGACCCTCGGTGAAAACTATCTTGCGGGGGTTTGCCTTGAGCACTTCAATAAGGTTTTCAAACATTAAAAATACCTCCAAAAATTGGTTTTTATATGCTAACGGATATACTTTACCACCATAAGAGAAATTTTTCAAGAAGTTATGACATTTTGTATTTACAAAAGTGCATTTCGTCGCTATAATACAGTCTGTTATCATAGAAAATGGAGATATTTATGGACAGAAATTTCCCAGACACTCTTTCGGCGCTGCGCCGGGAGAAAAATATAAGCCAGCGGCAGGCTGCGGCTGAGCTTGGTATAAGTCAGGCTCTTTTGAGCCATTATGAAAATGGTGCCAGAGAGCCGGGGCTTAATTTTGTCTGCCGTGCCTGCGATTATTACGGTGTCACGGCTGACTACATGCTCTGCCGTTCCAATGACCCGGGCGGAGAAAATGTTGGCATTGCCAAAGCGTTTATAGGCCAGATCCGCACTGTGCTTGACAGGGCGGAAAGTGTACTTGACCAGTTTAACGGAGAAGAATAATGCAGGATCAGAAACACATAAGAAATTTTTCGATAATTGCTCATATCGACCACGGTAAGTCCACCCTTTCAGACCGCCTTATTGAAAAGTGCGGCGCGGTGGAGCAGCGTATAATGTCCGACCAGATTCTGGACAATATGGACCTTGAAAAGGAAAGAGGCATTACTATTAAGGCAAGAGCTGTCGGTCTTGAATACAAGGCTCAGGACGGCGAAACCTACACCCTCAACCTTATCGACACTCCGGGCCATGTTGACTTTAACTACGAGGTCAGCCGTTCTCTCGCAGCCTGCGAGGGCGCAGTGCTGGTGGTTGACGCCTCTCAGGGCGTTGAGGCTCAGACCCTTTCAAACACCTACCTTGCACTGGATAACGACCTTGAAATTCTGCCGGTTATAAATAAAATCGACCTTCCCGCCGCCGACCCTCAGAGAGTCAAGGAGGAAGTGGAGGAGATAATCGGCATACCGGCAATGGATGCACCAGAGATAAGCGCAAAGACCGGCATAAACATTGATGCGGTTCTGGAGGACATTGTTAAGAATGTTCCCGCACCCTCCGGTGACCCCGATGCTCCCTTAAAGGCTCTCATTTTCGACAGCCAGTACGACAACTACAAAGGCGTTATCGTCTTTATGCGAATTATGGACGGTAAAATCCGCAGAGACATGGAATTAAAGCTCATGTCCACCGGCGCTGTTTACAAGGTTCTGGAAGTGGGACATCTGCGCCCCATCGGTCTTGAGCCCTGCAATGAACTCTCTGCCGGTGATGTTGGTTACTTTACCGCCAGCATTAAAAATGTTGCAGACACTCAGGTCGGTGATACCGTTACCGAGGTTGCACGTCCCGCAGAAAAGGCTCTTCCCGGCTACCGTCCCGCAAGACCTATGGTTTACTGCGGTATCTACACCGAGGACGGCTCCAAGTATCCCGATCTTCGCGATGCTCTGGAAAAGCTTAAATTAAACGACGCTTCTCTTTCCTACGAGCCTGAAAGCTCTGCCGCACTGGGCTTCGGTTTCCGCTGCGGATTTCTGGGTATGCTCCATATGGAGGTTATTCAGGAGAGACTGGAGAGAGAATTCAATCTGGAGCTTGTCACCACTCTGCCCTCCGTTATATATAAGGTATTAAAGACCGACGGCAAAGAGGTTATGGTTGATAACCCCCACAACTACCCCGATGTTGCTTCAATCGCCGAGGCTTACGAGCCATACGTTAAAGCATCTATTATTACCCCCAATGAGTTTGTGGGTAACATTATGCCTCTCTGTCAGGACAGACGGGGTATATACCAGAACATGCAGTACCTTGACAGTCATCTGGTGGAGCTTCACTATGAAATGCCCTTAAACGAAATCGTCTACGACTTTTTCGATACCCTGAAAGCCCGCACCAAGGGCTACGCTTCTCTGGACTTTGAGTTCTCCGAGTATAAGGAATCCGACCTTGTTAAGGTTGACCTTCTTATAAACGGAGATCAGGTTGATGCCCTCAGCCTTATTGCACACAGAGAAAAGGCTTATCCCAGAGCCAGAAAGCTCTGCGAAAAGCTAAAGGAGAATATCCCCAGACAGCTCTTTGAAGTGCCCATTCAGGCCGCTATCGGCGGAAAGATTATCGCCCGCGAAACCGTAAAGGCCATGCGTAAGGACGTTCTTGCAAAGTGCTACGGCGGCGATATTTCCAGAAAGAAAAAGCTGCTTGAAAAGCAGAAGGAAGGTAAAAAGAAAATGCGTCAGCTGGGTACCGTTCAGATACCTACCGAGGCTTTCCTTGCCGTTCTCAAGCTGGACGAGTAATTATCAAAAACAAATCATGCCGAAGCCTTTACCGGCTTCGGCATTTGTTTAATATCCTTAAACAAATCTTAAAGAATTACCCCCTTTATTCTTAAACGGACTTTGGTTTACAATACAGTTGAGGTGAAAAGAGTGTACAGAGTTTTAATTTGCGACGATGAAAAGGATATAGTTTCCGCCCTTAAAATCTATCTTGAAAGTGACGGTTACGAAACCCTGTGTGCCTATAACGGCAAGGAAGCCATTGAGCTGTTGAGAGAAAACGAAGTCCATCTGGTTTTAATGGATATTATGATGCCGGAAATGGACGGCATAAGCGCCATGGTGAAGATAAGGGAAGAGAGCAATGTGCCTGTTATCCTCCTTACCGCAAAGGGTGAGGATACGGACAAAATACTGGGGCTTAATGTAGGGGCTGACGACTATGTGACAAAACCCTTTAACCCTGTGGAGCTTCAGGCGAGAGTTCGTTCTCAGCTTCGGCGCTATATGCTTTTAGGCGGTGGAAACGTCCGTGAAACCAGCGTCAACATAGGCGGAATTTCCCTTGACGATAAGTCAAAAGAAGTGACTCTTGACGGGGAAAGAGTAAATCTTACTCCCAGAGAGTACGACATTCTGAAGTTCCTCATGTCTCACCCCGGCGATGTTTTCTCACCTTCTGAAATTTATCGGGAAGTGTGGAAAGACGAACCCTTCGGTTCTGACAGCACCGTTGCAGTACACATTCGACACCTCAGGGAGAAACTGGAAATCAACCCCGCTGAGCCAAGATATATTAAGGCAGTATGGGGACAGGGGTACAAAATAGAAAGGGGAAAATGAGATGAAAAAACTTAAAAGCAGTCTTTGTGCAAAAATTATTGCTATTATACTGCTGTGTGCAACGGGCGTTTTGGTAATGCTGTCAAGTGCAGTAGTTGTCAGCGCCTATGAGGTAGGAGCTTATAACAAGAGCTACACGGAATACTACAATGATACCGTTGAAAGGGCAGTACGCCTTGAAATTCATAACAATTACAACTATGATGTTAATGAAATATGGTATGAATACGACAACGAAACCAAACAGGACAGTAATTTCCGATATAATGTGTATGAATTGCAGCCCTCGGGCAGAGAGAAGCTTGTACATGAGGGACTGGATAAGGGTGAGAAAACCATATGCAAAACCAGCCTCTACTACATCCATGCAAAATATAAAGACGGCACCAATTACAGCGAAGGACTTTTTGACAAGAGCTCATATTTCCAGATTATGGAAATGATGAAAGGAAATAAGGAGTTTGAAAATATTCGCGGCTTTCGTATTGACGGATATGCGCTGCCGCTTGTTGCAAACGACCGGATATATCGTGTAGCAATGATCTCAACGGAGGTCTACAATTTGCGCTATACAGCTATTATTGCAGCCGTAATTTCCTTTGTGGTTTTCATAGCCATATTCTGTTTCCTGATTTCTTCTGCCGGACATAAAAAGGGAGAAGAGGAAATTTATTTAACTTCGATTGACAGAATGCCATTTGACCTTCTGACTTTAATTGTGGGCGGAGCGGGCATTTGCTGCATCCTGTTTGGCTTTGGCTGGGGCGTATCATCTGACCGGTTTGAATATATCATTATTGCCGGCGTCGGAACAGCGGCTGCGATATTTATTGCAGCACTCTACTGCATGAGCTTTGCCGCAAGAATGAAAAAGGGCGGATTTATTAACGGCGTGTGGAAAAGCTGCCTTTTATATAAGCTCTGGATGTGGCTCTGGGGCTGGATCAAAAAAGGCTTTAAAGCCTGCGGAAAGTATATAAAGCTTTTCTTTAAGTATCTTCCTGCATCTATAAGACCTATGGCAGTTGCCGTGGCTCTTATAATCCTTGATTTCCTTATTCTTTGCTTTAACAGCTATGAGTTTGACAATCAGATTGTCTGGCTGGTAATTTCAAGAATTTTACTGCTGGGCGGCATTTTATACCTGCTGACCTGCTTTAAGAAAATCAATGAGGGCATGAAAAAGGTAACCGAAAACGGCGAAAGCTGCGACATTAACACAAAATACCTTTTCGGCCCGTTAAAAGAGCAGGCGGAAAATCTCAGCAACATTTCCGATGGCATAAAAAATGCCGTTGAGGAAAAAATGAAGAGCGAGCGGTTTAGAACCGAACTTATCACAAACGTTTCCCATGATATTAAAACTCCTCTTACCTCCATTGTAAACTATGTTGACCTGATGGAAAAAGAGGAGCCGGAAAACGAGAAGATGAAGGAATATCTGGAAGTTCTCTCCCGCCAGTCCGCAAGACTAAAAAAGCTTATTGACGATCTGGTAGAGGCTTCTAAGGCTTCATCCGGCAGTTTGCCTGTAAATCTGGAAAAACTGGAGCTTGGGGTTCTTATTCAGCAGACCGCAGGCGAGTATCAGGAAAAAATGGCCGAAAAGGGCCTTGAGCTTATTGTCACACAGCCTGAGGAAAAGCTTGAGATAATGGCTGACGGCAAGCATATGTGGCGTATATTCGATAACTTAATGAACAATATCATTAAATACGCCATGCCCGGAACAAGAGTTTATCTTGACCTTGAGAAAAAGAACAGCAACGCACTGGTGAGCTTCAGAAATATTTCAAACAAGCGTCTGAACGTCAGCAGCGAAGAACTTCTGGAACGCTTCGTAAGAGGTGACAGCTCCAGAAACACTGAGGGTTCCGGCCTTGGCCTTTCCATTGCCCAGAGCCTTACCACTCTCCAGAACGGAGATATGGAGCTGAGCATTGACGGCGACCTCTTCAAAGTTACTCTCAAATTTAAAACCATATAAATAAAAAACAGCGCCGAAAGGCGCTGTTTTTTTATGTTCTCAGGTATTTAATACAAGGGCGATAACTTCCAGAGTTTCGTCCTTTACGTTTGTCAGGCTGTGACCCTCGCCGTCGTTTGTGAAGGTGACGTCACCGGGGTGAAGAACGGTTTCAACACCGTTATCATTATAAAGAGCCTCGCCCTTTAATACATAGTAGTACTCACAGGTGCCCTTATGGATGTGCCAGCCTATACCGGCACCCTTTTCAATATAGTTGTGGTTGAATATCTTGCCCTTATTCAGCATTTCCTCCGGACTCTGCAAGATGCGGCGCACATGCACCGGAGCGGGGCCGTTCTGAATGGTGATTTCTTCAAATATTCTGTCTTTTTCTCTTCTTACCATAATTAAAATCCAAGCTCCTCATCAATTAAAATTATTTCTGTATCCATGCCCATCATGGGACCCCAAAGCACCAGAAGAGCGTTGCATATTCTGCTCTTCATGCGGCAGTCATGGCACTTGCCGTCAATCTTGCAGGGGTTATTGTTATCAAAGCGTCCGCAGTTTTTAACGGCGGCAATGTTTCTCGCTCTGTCCAGAGCAGAATGAAAATCAGGGCGGATTTTATTAGTACCTGCAACTATGTAGACCTTCTTATCTCCGTAGACCTGACCTGCAAGACGGTTGCCCTTGCCGTCAATGTTCAGAATTTCGCCGTCCTCGCTGATTGCGTTTGCGCTTGTGATATATACGGGGGCGGAATTGGCTTTCGCAATAGTCTCGGGGCCGGGAGTTTTCCAGTGCCAGTAAACTGAATTGTTTTCGCTGAGCTTTTCAAAAAGTCCCAGAGCTTCTGCGGTTTTTGAGCCGCCGATGCCGACGTCGGTGTTCTTCACCTCAGAGCAAATGTACTCAGAAGCCTCGGCTCCGGTTTTGAAAAACTTAACATTATATCCCCGAAGCTCAAGATTTTTTATGGCTTTTTCTAAATTCATTACACTCTACCTCCATATAAAATTTCCCGTTCGGTACCGTACATTATACTATACCGGACGGGATTTTGGCAATTACAAATTAAACGCCTCCGCCAGCTCTCTGGCGGAAAGGGCAAGTGATTTTGCGTACTCCGTATCCTCAGAGGAAACGGCAATGCGGAGAGCCGATGTTTTACTAAGGGGCGAAATGTGCATATTAAATCTGGGGCGCACAAGCCGGATGCCGTCGGAGTAGTCGGCACCCATATCCAGCAGCGCTTCGGAAAGGGCACCCATAAGCTGAGCACGGCTTTTGCATGGACATTCAAGGCAGAAGGATGAATTTTCCGCCTGCTCCTCTGCGTCTTCGTCCTTCGCGGGAATGAAATTTTCCGCCGGATTTATTTTCAGACAGCCGCTTAATGCGTCAACGCAGCACTTATAATAGGAAAGGGGAGTGCCCACATCACACCAGTAGCCCTCAAGAGGTATTCCCAGAACCTTTCTGCCGCTCTCCAGAAGCTGTGGGAAAAGCTGCTTTCCGAAATCGTATGGCTGACCATCTGGCACAAGCTCCATGGCAGAGGGAGAAATCACATATATGCCGGTATTTACAAGGTCCGTTACCACTCTCTGCCATTTGGGCTTTTCTATAAAGGCGTGTACAATACTGCCCTCGTCGGTGACCGCAAGGCCGTAGCTCAAAGGCTCGCTGTCCCGGTGGAGAGCTATGCTTACGGCGGCTTTTTCTTCCTTGTGTTTTTCCATAAGCTCATTTAGCCGGAAGTCACAGGCCGCATCTCCGCTTATTACCAGAAAATCCTCGTCACCGTAGAAATCCTTGCAGTTTTTTACCCCGCCCGCTGTGCCGAGAGCTTCTTTTTCTACGCGGTAGCTGAGATTTACGCCGAATTTTTCGCCGTTTCCGAAATATTCCATTATATCTTCCGCCCTGTATTTTACGGCGGCACATATATCCGTAAAACCCTGATTTTTTAACAGCTCTATTATATGCTCCATCATGGGTTTTCCAAGCAGTTCAACCATTGGCTTGGGGCGCTCTCCGGACACGGCTTTAAGCCGCTTTCCCTCGCCGCCTGCCATAATAACAGCTTTCAAATCCCTTCCTCCTAATTCCGATATACATTCATTAGTATTAGCAATTTGCAATAGATTATTAGTCCTTGTAAAGAATGTAAGGATATGATAAAATACTACGTTGATTAAATATACTCGCCTTTCCGCATGAATTTTGTAACAAGAAGGAGGAACAGCGATGAAAGGGAATAAAAATATTCAGAGACTTGTTGAGCCGGGCGCAGGAGTATACCTGTTCTTCCTTTTACTCTTTGCCGCGGCTACAATGTTCTTTAAAATGTATTATCTCGCCGCAGCAGAGGGCGTTGCAATACTGGTTATTATTGTTTATGTGGTAGTTTTAAAGCACAAAAAGGCTAAAGAACTTGCAGAATATATAGAATCAGTTAAATACGACACCGAAAACGCAAAAAGCAATACCCTTATGAATTTTCCGCTGCCTATTGCCGTTTTCAGAATGGACGATTACAGAATTATCTGGGGCAATGACATCTTCTTCGAGATGTGTGCATCCGATGTGGTGTCAAGACTGGACGCTTCAATTTCCGATATAGTCCCTGATTTCAGCGGCAAGTGGCTTATGGAAGGTAAAAAGGTTTACCCCAGCATAATGGAGATAGGCGGCAAAAAGTACCAGCTCCACGGCAAAATCATCCGTTCCGACAAGGAGGATGAAACTACCGCATTTATGGGTATAGGCTACTTTGTGGATGTTACCGACTACGATAATATCAGACTTGAATACGAAAACTCCCGTCCCGTACCCGGTATTGTGGTTGTGGACAACATGGAGGAGCTTTTTAAAAACCTGACCGAGCGCGATAAAAACGATATAAGAGAGCATATCGATGATAAGCTTTCCCAGTGGTGCAGCGAAAACAAAGGTATTCTCCGCCGCTACGACAGAGACAGATACATGGTCGTTTTTGAAAAACGCTACATTCGGGAAATGAAGGTTCAGAAATTCCCCATTGTTGAGGAAATGCACCAGATAGAAAGCCCCGCCGGCATAAACGCCACCATAAGCATAGGTCTGGGCGAGGACAGTGAAAACATGATAGAGGGTATGCAGTTTGCCGATATGGGTGTTGAGCTTGCCCTTTCCAGAGGCGGCGATCAGGTTGTTATTAAAAACAAGCTGAGCTTTGAATTCTTCGGCGGCCGGGGCTATGAGGTGGAAAAGCGCACAAAGGTTCGTTCCCGCGTTATGGCAAACACTCTGGCAGAGCTGCTGAGGGATTCCTCTCAGGTTTTGGTCATGGGCCACCGCTTTGCAGACCTTGATGCTGTGGGCGCAGCCGTTGGTGTGTGCTGTCTCAGCAGAAAGTGCGCGGTTAAGGCAAATATCGTAATTGATGTAAATAAAACTGCTGCCGGAATGCTCATAGACAGAGTGAGAGAAACCGAGGAGTATAAGGATGTATTTATAAGCCCTCAGGAGGCTTTGCTCAAAGCAGACGGACACACTCTTCTGGTGGTTGTGGATACAAACCGCCCCGAACAGGTCGAATATCCCGACCTGTTGAGCGCCTGCAACAGAGTGGCTGTTATCGACCACCACAGAGTTGCGGCTACCTATATACAGAATGCGGCTCTGGGCTTTATTGAGCCTTACGCATCCTCCGCCTGCGAGCTTCTCACCGAAATTCTGCAGGAAGTTGCAGACGAGTCCGACATTCTTAAAATCGAAGCTGAAGCTATGCTTTCGGGTATAGTTTTAGATACAAAGAGCTTTTCTATCCGCACCGGCGAGCGCACCTTTGACGCAGCTTCATACCTGCGCCGTATAGGAGCAGATACCGCCGAGGTCAAGAAGCTTTTCCAGACCGATATGGAAGACACCATATCAAAGTACAAAATACTCCAGAGCGCAAAGCTTTACAGAGGCGTGGCTGTTGCCACTCCCGAAGAAGCTCAGGACAGAGTCGTAGCCGCTCAGGCTGCCGACGAGCTGCTTAACATTTCCGGCGTTACGGCCTCTGTTGTGGTTGTCCCCAACGGCAGGGGAGGAGCATTTATTTCCGCAAGATCTATCGGAGAAATCAACGTTCAGATCCTGATGGAAAAACTGGGCGGCGGCGGAAACAGAAGCGCTGCGGCTGCACAGTTTGAAGACACGGCATTCGATGATATCATCGAAAAGGTATATGCCGCAATCAATGAATATTTAGGCTAAAATCTTAAAAGGAGATATGTTCAAATGAAAGTTATTTTTAATGTTGACGTAAAAGGTCAGGGCAAAAAAGGCGAAATGAAAGAGGTTTCCGACGGCTACGCCAGAAACTTCCTGCTGCCCCGCAATCTTGTTACCGAGGCTACTGCTGATAATCTGAACGCTTTCCGCCTTAAGGAAAAGGCAAAGGCCGCTCAGATAGCTAAGGAAAAGGCTCAGGCTATGGAAAACGCGAAGAAACTGGGCGAGGTTCAGGTAATCATTAAGGCAAAGGCAGGCGCAGGCGGAAAGCTTTTCGGCGCTGTTACCTCTCAGGAAATCAGCAAGGCTCTGAAGGAGCAGTTTGATATTGAGGTTGAGAAGAACAAAATCGTTCAGGGCGACCCCATAAAGACCTTCGGCAGCTTTACCGTTAAGGCAAAGTTCGGCTACGAGATCAGCGGCAACATCAACGTTCTTGTTGTTGAAGATAAGTAATTAAAATCAGCGTGAAAGGACGGCCTGCATAATGGACGAACTTCTGGGCAAAAAAATACCCTATTCTGCACTGGCAGAGCAGGCGGTCATAGGCGCGATGTTCTTTGACCCCAACTGTGTACCCGATGTGCTGGAAATGCTCAGGGCAGATGACTTTTATATAAAGCAGAACAAGGATATATATGAAACCATGTATTCCATGTTCTCCTACGGACAGAGAATAGACACCGTTACTGTTCTCAACCAGATGAAGGTCAGAGGCGTATACAGCGACGACAGCGAAAAATATATAGCGGAAATTTTACAGGTTACACCCACCGCCGCAGGCGTTAAGGAATATGCCGCCATTGTCAGGGATAAAGCCCTGCTTCGGCGTCTGGGACAGACGGCTGATGAAATTAACGATATGGTCTATAACGGCACAGGCGAGGCCGAGGTTATGCTTGAAGCGGCAGAGCGGAAAATCTTCGCTCTCCGTCAGGGCCGGGATGTGGGCGGTCTTATGCCCATTTCCGCCGTTGTGCAGAACGTTTTCGATGACCTCTCCGCCGCCGCAGACTCCGGCTCCAAAATCCCCGGTATTTCTACCGGACTGCCGGACCTTGACCGTATGATTCTGGGTCTTAATAAATCCGAGCTTATTCTTATAGCTGCCCGACCCGGTATGGGTAAAACCAGTATTGCGCTGAACATGGCTCTTTATGCCGCCATGAACCTTAATAAGACGGTGGCTATGTTCTCGCTTGAAATGTCCAGAGAGCAGCTTGTTACAAGACTTCTTTCCCGCGCTG
The DNA here is from genome assembly GCA_020025715.1 of Oscillospiraceae bacterium. Lineage (GTDB taxonomy): Bacteria > Bacillota > Clostridia > Oscillospirales > Oscillospiraceae > Limivicinus. The sequence continues at coordinate 37,333 of JAHHRQ010000006.1, forward strand.
CCCTCATTCCATCCCAGAACCTGCTTACCGGTCAGCTTTCCGAACAGCAGTGGGTGGACATTTCAAACGCCGCCCAGACCCTCAGTGCAACAAATATTAAAATCGACGATAACCCCAGCCTTTCCGTTTCCGATATGAACGCCCAGTGCCGCAGAGTAAAGGGGCTTGACCTTGTGGTCATAGACTACTTACAGCTGATGCAGTCGGCGGGCAGCGGCCACACATGGTCAAACGAGAGCCGTACTCAGGCGGTCAGTGACATAAGCCGTATGCTTAAAATCATGGCAAAGGAACTGAATGTGCCTGTTATCTGCCTTTCTCAGCTCTCCCGTGCCAACGAATCCAGAACTGATAAGCGCCCTGTGCTTTCCGACCTTCGTGAATCCGGTGCTATCGAGCAGGACGCCGACGTTGTTATAGGTCTTTACCGCGATGGTTACTATAACAAGGAATGTGAAAATCCCAACCTCGCAGAGGCTATAATCCTTAAAAACCGTAAAGGCGCCACCGGCACTGTTGAGCTTGCATGGCTGCCTGAGTTCACAAGCTTCAGCTCATGCGAGAAACGGCACGAAGATGAATACTGAGATAATAGAAAAATACAATATGCTGCCTAAAGGCACAAAGCTGCTCTGCGCTGTTTCCGGCGGGGCAGACTCCATGTGCCTTTTAAAGCTGATGCTGTCCAAGGCGGACGAACTGGGCATAACTGTTTGCGCCGCCCACTTTGAGCACGGCATAAGAGGCGAGGAATCTTTAAGAGATGCAGATTTCGTCGCCAAATGGTGCAGGGAAAACAATGTGGAGCTGGTACTGGAGCACGGAAATGCGGAGGCTTACGCCAAAGAACGTTCATTGAGCCTTGAGGAAGCGGCAAGAGAGCTGCGCTATGATTTTCTGGAAAGAGCCGCAAAAAAGACAGGCTCCGCCAAAATCGCCACCGCTCACAATGCCGACGACAATGTGGAAACCATGCTCTTTAACCTTGCCCGAGGCACCGGAAGCTTAGGACTTTGCGGTATACCCCCGGTTCGTGGAAATATCGTCCGGCCGCTGCTTTTATGCACAAGGGCGGAGATCGAGCAGTTTTTAGAGGATAACAACGTTCCCCATGTGGAGGACAGCAGCAATTTTTCCGACGATTACAGCCGCAACATGATACGGCATAAGGTAATGCCGGTGCTGCGGGAAATAAATCCCGGAGTTTCTGCCGCCGCAGGCAGAACGGCAGAGCTTCTCAGAGAGGATGAAAGCTACCTCTCCGAAGCTGCGGATAACTTTATAAAAAAGCACTTTGACGGAGAGAGTGTGGATGCAGCGGGACTATTAAAGCTGCCCCGCCCAATATCCGCCAGAGTTATCAGAAAGCTTTCAAAGCAGAAGCTTTCATACAGACATGTTGAGGATATTTTAAAGCTTTGCTCCGGCGAGGGGCTGGGCTGGGCCGATATTCCCGGAATGAGAATAAGACGGGAAAAAGGCAGAATTTTCTTTAACAACGAAAGCTGGGAGAAAATTCAGGACAGAGAACTGATCCCCGGCACAGAGATTGAGATACCGGAGCTGCAAATCAGGATAAAAACTGATTTTGCGGTAAAAAAAGAAGAAATTAACGACTTGTTCAAAACTTATATCTTCAAATATGAAGATATTTGTGGTAATATTATGCTCACCGGCCGAAAAAACGGCGACAGCATAAGACCGAAAGGCCGAAACTGCACCAAAAGTTTGAAAAAACTTTTCCTGGAAGCCGGCTATAATCAGCGGCAAAGAGACCTTACGCCCATTCTGAGGGATGATAAAGGAATACTTGCCGTTCACGGTCTTGCAGTGTCACAGCGTGCAGAGGCCGTAAAAGGAGATAAAATTCTCCGGATAAGAATAGAGAGAATTTAAAAAGGGAGACAAGGGATTTATGGAAAGAGATATTGAAAGAGTTCTTATATCCGCAGAGGAACTTGAAGCTAAAGTTGCGGAAATGGGAAAGCAGATTTCCAAAGACTTTGAAGGCAAAGAGCCTATCTTTGTCGGCGTTCTGAAGGGCTGCTTTATTTTTATGGCTGACCTTATGCGCCATGTCAGCATTAAGTGCTCTATGGACTTCATGGCAGTTTCTTCTTACAAAGGAACTACTTCCACCGGTGCTGTTAAAATTAACAAGGACCTGAATGAAAATATAGAAGGCAAACATATAATTATTGTGGAAGATATTCTCGACTCCGGCATTACCCTTAACTACCTTAAAAAATACCTTGAGGGCAGAAATCCCGCCTCTATCTCCATCGCAACCCTTATGGATAAACCTGCAAGACGCAAGGCCGATGTATATGCAAACTACTCCTGCTTTGAGATACCCGATGCCTTCGTCGTCGGTTACGGCCTTGACTACAACGAAACCTACCGTAACCTGCCTTATATAGGCGTTCTTAAACCTGAAATCTATGAATAAAGCCGTTTAAGGGCATATTTGTAAAAAGGATGTGACTACTGTTTGAAACCCAAACGCAACAGAACCCGGGACCTTGGCTTCTATGTGCTTATGATGGTAATTCTTATTGCCGTTGTATTCACAATGACAAGAGACACAAGCGTAAACGAGATTAAAAAATACTCAGACCTTGTGGATCTGTTCAAAGAGGAAAAGGTAGAGTCCTTCATTACTGAGGGCAACAAAATAATCTTGATGGTCAGAACCGGGGACGAGGTAAAACCGACCACGGAGATGACTTATGACCTTTACAGCTTCTCACTGTTCTATGAGGATTTTAAAGACATCATCAAAGACCAGTATGACAGCGGTATAATTAAGGATTACGACTACGACGAGGGCTTTGTGGTCCCGTGGTGGGCAAGTATTCTGCCTTACCTGCTGGTAATGGTAATCTTCATGGCACTGTGGTACGTGATGATGAACAAGGCAGGCGGCGGCGGTGCCGGCGGCATTGCCAAATTCAGCAAGGCTCGCACCAAGCTGGGCAGCGAAGAGAAAAACAAGAAAACCTTTAATGATGTTGCAGGCTGCGACGAGGAAAAGGAAGAACTCATGGAGATCGTGGACTTCCTTAAAGACCCCAAGGCCTACACCGCCATGGGCGCCAGAATTCCTAAGGGCGTTCTGCTTGTAGGCCCTCCCGGAACAGGTAAAACTCTGCTTGCAAAGGCCGTTGCAGGTGAGGCAAATGTTCAGTTCCTCTCTATCTCCGGTTCTGACTTTGTTGAGCTGTACGTCGGTGTCGGCGCAGGTCGTGTCCGCGACCTGTTCGAGCAGGCTAAGAAGCTGGCTCCTGCAATTATCTTCATAGATGAAATTGATGCTGTCGGTCGTCAGAGAGGCAGCGGTCTGGGCGGCGGTCACGATGAGCGCGAACAGACTCTGAACCAGCTGCTTGTTGAGATGGACGGCTTCGGCAACAACGAAGGCGTTATCGTTATGGCTGCTACAAACCGTGCCGATATTCTGGATAACGCTCTGCTCCGTCCCGGTCGTTTCGACCGTCAGGTATATGTTGGCCTGCCTGATATAAAGGGCCGTGAGGCTATTCTCAAGATTCACTCCAGAGATAAGCACCTTGCCGATGATGTTAACCTTAACTCTATCGCAAAGGGTACTCCCGGCTTTGCAGGTGCAGACCTTGAAAACCTTATGAACGAAGCAGCTCTTCTTGCTGTCCGCAGAAAGCACCGCTTTATCACCATGGCTGATATTGATGAGGCTATTCTGAAGGTCGAAATGGGCCCTGAGAAGAAGAGCCGCAAGATGAGCGAGAAGGCAAGACGTCTTACCGCTTACCATGAGTCCGGACATGCTGTTACCGGCAGATACCTGACACATGTTGACCCCGTGCACTATATCACCATTGTCCCCAGAGGCCCTGCGGGCGGATTTACCCTCTTCAGACCTCAGGAGGATACTGAAAGCTTCAAGTCCAGAGCTGAGATGTTTGAGAACATCGTTATGAGTCTGGGCGGCAGAATTGCCGAAAAACTGTTCCTTGACGATATTTCTACCGGTGCTTCCGGCGATATTCAGCAGGCAACCAGTATTGCCCGCGATATGGTCACCAAGTACGGTATGAGCGAAAAGTTGGGCCCCATAAGCTTCGACAGCTCCGACCACAGCATCTTCATAGGCCGTGACTTCGGTCAGACCAAGAGCTACTCTGAGGAGACTGCTGCTATCATCGATGAAGAAGTCAAGCTTATCTTTGATAAGGCAGCCGCTCTGTGTGAGCAGATACTAACCGAGCACGCAGACCAGCTGAAAGCTCTGGCAGAGTACCTGCTTGTTAACGAGACTATGGAAGCCGATGAATTCAACTACTTCTTTGAGCACGGCGAATTCATGCCCGAGTACCTGAAAAAGGCCAAGGACGTGAAAAACGACGACAGCATCGAGCGCCCTGCAAGACACATTTCCATGAACAGCGGAGATGAGGATGTTAAGCAGGAGGAGCCTAAGGCAGAGGAAGAAAAGAAGGACGAAAGCTCCGATAATTCCCAGCCCGGCACTACCGAAGAGAAGTAAGCGAGCACTTCTTTAAGCTTGCAAAAACAACTTAAAAACACTAAACCACCGACATTTTTCCATGCCGGTGGTTTTTGTTTTTTTGAAAAATATTATGATTTTAGCAATTTGATACATGTTTAAACGGAAATTTCGGATGCTTTGCGATGTTGACAAATTTAAAGATTATGTTTATAATGACCATGCTGAGAGTTAAAGCTTTCAGTCGGTGTCTCTCCGCCGTTAAGCGGGAACCGTTTAAATCAGGCGCTTCCCCGCCATTAAGGGGGAAACCTTTAAATCCGGCGTTTCCTTGCTGCCAGTAGGGAAACGTCTAAAATCAGGCGTTTCCCAGCCATTAAGTGGGAAGATTTACAGTCAGGCGTTTCCCAGCCATTGAGGGGGAAGATTTACAGTCAGGCGTTTCCCAGCCATCAAGGGGGAAGATTTAAACTCGGCGTTTCCTTGCTGTCAGTATGGAAACGTCTAAACTCAGGCGCTTCCCAGCCATTAAGAGGGAAACCTTTAAATCAGATGTTCTTTTTCGCAAAGAGAAAAATTACAGAGGCAGGTATTACCTGCCTCTGTTTTATTTTACCTGAAAGTGAAATTAAAAGACTGCTTTACAGCAGCCTTCATAATGATGCGTCCGGAAACTGCTTTGAGGTTTTTCTGTGCATCCGGTCAGATGCGCTGTTGGCTTGTGCATCGTGCAAGTTCAGCAGACGGTTATATTATTAAGAATGTCTTTTTTAAACAGCGCCCGTAAAGTTTCTATTTGTTCCTCTTGGAATTCTTGGTAAGACCGAGAATGTAATCTGTGGAAACGTTGTACAAATTCGAGAGCTTAATCAGTATATCTGTCGGAATATCCCGTTCCCCCAATTCATAGTTACTATACACCTGCTGGGAGCAATTCAGGTATTCGGCCAGCTCTCGCTGCTTGTAATCCCGGTCTTCTCTTAGGTCGCGTATGCGTGGATACATGTATAGCCACCTCCTCTGACGGAAGTTAAAATATCACACCGCATTTTGTTGTATTGACTTTTACCGCAAATCGCGGTAAAATGGCAAAAAGAGTTTAATTTTAGCAAAAACATTGATTTTTCTGTAAACAGAACTGAGAAAAAGTTAAGCGTATTATTGGGCAAATTATCCATATACAAGAAAAAAACAGAAAATAACGGACAAAATATTTTTATACATGTTTTATCAAGTGTTAAAATCTCGGCCTTTGGAAGCTTTGCTTAATAAACGGTTAGAATACTTTAATCTGTTCGGTTTATGTTGAAAATTACTTCCCAATACGTTAAGAGAAGGTGATTAGTTGACTGTTGAACAACGACAAAATCTGGCTTTGTCCGGAGATGTTGAGGCAATGATTTTCTTGGCAGATTTCAATTTGCACAGCCGGTCACTTACCGATGGTGAAGAGGCTGAAAAATACGAGAATGAAGCTAAAAAATGGTTTCAGATGGCGGCGGATTACGGCGAGCCGTATGCGGTTTATATGCTATGCGTGTATAAAATGAGCGAAGCATCACAGGCAGAAACGGAAATTTCCCATATCGGAGCGGAAAGTGTAAAAGAAAAATGGCTCGAAGCTTACACTTTGTGTTCACGGTTAAGCGATTATTTTCAGCAGAAAAAGCAGGGAATGGAAAAACTGAAATATGCCGATGTATTATCAAGACTGAAGAAGTGTATATACAGGCTGGCTATATATAAATTCTGCACCAATGAAAATGCGGACGATATTTTATCCTGCCTTGTGGATGTTGAAGATCCCAAAGTTGCAGTGTTCCGCGGTGTGGTGCTGTTTAATAAAGCCGCTGCACCCAATGAATACAACGATGCTTTGAACCTGATGATGCACATTCTGGATGCAGACTATATCAGCGCTGAAAAAACTGATATAGAGTTTGAATTGTTCGCATATGCTGCCGTGAACCTGTCTAAGTGCTGCGCGCTGGGACTGGGTATGGCGAAAAATGTGAATATGGGGTTTGACGTACTTACATACGGAAAACACTATATAGAGACTGAGAAAGGCTTAAACATTGTCCGCGACGAACTGAAATTATATGAGTGTCAGGCAGATGACGAGCGGAAATATGTCGGCGGATTAAAATAATAGACGTGAATTACCCTGAGCCTGTTTCATAATGACAGATTTTTATGAAACACATCTCACATTATGCTCACGGCTCAGCTGCTTTTTATATATTCTTAGCTCTTGAGAAATCGGCTTTTTCGTGCTATAATCCATCTGTTATAGTTTGAGTTTTCTTGAATAAGGAGAAATGAATATATGAAATTAGGTATCGTGGGACTCCCCAACGTGGGTAAATCCACTCTGTTTAACGCCATTACTAACGCCGGTGCTCAGTCTGCAAACTTCCCCTTCTGCACCATTGAGCCTAACGTGGGCATGGTTACGGTTCCCGACTCCAGACTGGATTTCCTGGCACAGATCTATGAGCCCAAAAAGTACACTCCCGCTGTTATCGAGTTTGTTGATATTGCAGGTCTTGTTAAGGGTGCTTCTAAGGGTGAGGGACTGGGAAACAAGTTCCTCGGCAATATAAGAGCTACCGACGCTATTGTTCACGTTGTTCGCTGCTTTGACGATGAAAACGTCATCCATGTTGAGGGCGGTACCGATCCCCGCCGCGATATTGAGATAATTGACCTTGAGCTTATCATGTCCGATATGGAAATGGTTGAGCGCCGTATAGACAAGGCTCAGAAGGCCGCAAAGGGCGACAAGAAGTTCATGCACGAGGTTGAGGTTTTCTCTGCTCTCCGTGAGCATCTCAACGACGGCAAGAGCGCAAGAAGCTTTGTATGCGATGATGACGACATGGAGCTTATCTCCACTGCCGACCTTCTCACCTTAAAGCCCATTATCTATGCTGCAAATATGGACGAGGACGGAGTTGCAAACTACGAAAGCAACGAATACTACAATACCGTTCTTGAAATCGCAAAGGCTGAGAACGCTCAGGTTCTGCCTATCTGCGCCAAAATGGAAGAGGAAATGGCAGAGCTGGATGAGGAAGAAAAGCTTATGTTCCTTGAGGAAATGGGTCTTGAGGAATCCGGCCTTGACAGAATGATCAAGTGCTCCTACGACCTTCTCGGTCTTATTTCCTTCCTGACCTGCGGCCCCGACGAGTGCAGAGCATGGACCATTAAAAAAGGCACTAAGGCTCCTCAGGCTGCCGGTAAAATCCACTCTGACTTTGAACGCGGCTTCATCAGAGCTGAAATCGTTGCATTTGAGGACCTTAAAAACTGCGGCAGCATGGCAGCAGCTAAGGAAAAGGGACTTGTCCGTTCCGAGGGCAAGGACTACGTTATGCACGACGGCGACGTTACCCTCTTCAGATTCAACGTTTAATGAACAATTTTTGAATATTGAGCCTGCACCTTAGTTATTATATTGACTGCATTAACAAAATATGCTAATTTATAATTACAAAAAGGGAGTAGCTTATGTCCTATAAACGGACACTGATATATCGTCACCACAAGCTTATGCTTCGGTATGTCAGGTACTTTATGTATTTAGCAAGACTTTTACAGCCTAAACCGCTGTAAAAGTCTTTTTTTATTGTATGAGACAGCTTGGAACCTGTTCATAATACTAATTAGTCAGCTGCACCGGAGTGAAAGGGGTAATCAACTGCTATGAAATTCTATTGTGAAGAAAAAGAAAGGCTGCTGAAAGAGCTTAACACAACCGAAAATGGTCTAAGCTCAGATGAAGCCCGCCGCCGTCTGGAGGAAAACGGACGCAACGCACTGAAAGCACCTCCCGGAAAATCACTTTTCCGCAGACTGCTTGAACAGCTTGCAGATCCGATGATTATTATTCTCCTTGCTGCTGCCGCGGTCAGCGGAGTGCTGGCGGTTATGGAAGGGGAGAGCTTTGCAGACGTTATAATAATCCTTGCGGTTGTTATAATTAACGCGGTTCTGGGCGTCTATCAGGAGAGCAAGGCGGAGAAAGCCATTGAAGCACTGCAAAAAATGTCTGCCGCTACCTCAAAGGTGCTTCGTGACGGAAAGCTCACCGTTATTCCCAGCGAGGAGCTGATTAAAGGCGATGTTGTAATTCTTGAAGCAGGCGACGCCGTTCCCGCAGACGGACGCCTTATCCAGAGTGCCAGTCTTAAAATCGAGGAAGCTGCACTTACCGGAGAATCCGTACCGGTTACAAAATTTATAGATATTATTCAGCTTAAAGAGGGACAGAATGATGTTCCTCTGGGCGACAGAAAAAATATGATTTACATGGGCTCTACCGTTGTATACGGCAGAGGCGCTGCGGTCATTACCGGAACAGGCATGGAAACCGAAATGGGCAAAATTGCAGACGCTCTTGCCAATGCTCAGGAGGGCCGCACACCCTTGCAGATAAAGCTGAGTCAGCTTTCAAAAATCCTTACATGGATAGTTCTGGGTATATGCGCCGCCGTGTTTGCCGTTCAGCTTATAAGAGCGGGCGGTCTTGGGGTTGAGACTGTTATAAATTCCTTTATGGTTGCGGTTTCTCTGGCTGTGGCGGCAATCCCCGAGGGACTGGTTGCAGTTGTGACGGTGGTGCTCTCTATGGGCGTTACCAACATGTCAAAGCGTAACGCCATAATCCGCCGCCTTACTGCCGTTGAAACTCTGGGCTGCGCCCAGATAATATGCTCGGATAAAACCGGCACTCTCACCCAGAACAAAATGACGGTTGTTGATTTTCTGGGCGACGATGAAAAAATGCTCTCCTCCGCCTTTGCTCTCTGCTCCGATGCGGAGATAGGCGACAAGGATGAGGTTACAGGCGAACCAACAGAAGCGGCTCTGGTTGCATGGGCAAATAAGCTGGGCGAAAATAAAAACAGCTTAAAGACCATGTACCCCAGAGTTGCAGAAGCTCCCTTTGACTCTGAGCGTAAAATGATGAGCACCGTTCACAGCCATGAGGGCGGTTTTATCCAGTTTACAAAAGGCGCTCCGGATATGCTTTTAAGCCGCTGCACTACGTATCTTAAAGACGGTAAAATCCTGCCTATGACGGAAGAAGCTAAGGCGGAAATACTGAAAACCAACAAAGCAATGGCAGATAAGGCGCTCAGAGTCCTTGCATGTGCAAAGCGGGACTGGAGCGAAAAGCCCCGGCGTGAAGAACCGGAATATCTGGAAACTGAGCTTTGCTTCATAGGCCTCTGCGGCATGATAGACCCGGTTCGCCCTGAGGTTGTGGAGGCTATAAAAGAGTGCAGAAGCGCCGGAATAAGACCTATTATGATAACCGGCGACCATGTGGATACAGCCGTTGCCATAGCAAAGGAGCTGGGTATACTCAATGAGGGCGACCGCGCCATTACCGGCTCTCAGCTCAACGACATGGACGACGAAACCTTCGGCAGAGAATTTAAAAACATCAGCGTATACGCAAGAGTTCAGCCGGAGCATAAAACAAGAATAGTAAACGCATGGCGGGGAGCGGGTTATGTGACCGCAATGACCGGCGACGGCGTTAATGATGCCCCGAGCATTAAATCCGCCGATATAGGCGTGGGCATGGGAATTACCGGCACCGATGTTACCAAAAACGCCGCCGACATGGTGCTGGCAGATGATAACTTTGCAACTATCGTGGGTGCGGTTGAGGAAGGCCGCAGAATTTACGATAATATCCGCAAATCCATTCAGTTCCTTCTCGGCTCCAACATGAGCGAGGTAATAAGTATTTTTGCCGCGACCATTATGGGCTTTGTAATTCTGCGCCCTGTGCATCTGCTGTGGATAAATCTTGTAACCGACTGCTTCCCGGCTCTGGCACTGGGAGTTGAAAAGGCTGAACCCGGTCTTATGCAGAGAAAACCCAGAGAATCCGGCGAGGGTATTTTTGCCGGCGGAATGGGCTTTGATGTGGTATATCAGGGACTTCTGGTTTCGGCACTGGTTTTAATTTCCTACTTTATAGGCGGATTTATCGAAAACGGTGTCTGGGCCGTTACAAACAGCGCCCACGGTGTTACAATGGCATTTCTTACCATGTCAATGGCTGAAATTTTCCACTCCTTTAACATGCGCTCTCAGCGAAACAGCATTTTCAAACTGGGTCACCATAACAAGGGACTTATTATTGCTGCCGTTGTTTCTCTTGCGGCAACTACCCTTGTGTGCGAGGTGCCTTTCCTTGCAGCTGCCTTTGAATTTACAACTGTCAGCGTTAAGGAATATGCAATAGCCGCAGGCCTCGGCTTCATGGTTATCCCCATTGTTGAGCTTGTGAAGATGATTCAGAGAAAATGCGAAAAAAAGTAAGAAAATCAGCATTTCGGGGCGAAATTTTTCGCCCCGGATATTGACAGACCATGTGGGGAATGTTATCATATCATAGTTAAAAAGGCTTTGACGGAGAACGTGGAAACGAAAACGCACAGAGAGGAAGGCCGTGGCTGAAAGCTTTCCCGGGGACGTGACCGGAACGACCGCTCCTGAGCCGGAGGTAAGAAATGCCCTCCCGCTTTGCAGGCGTTACATGCTTTAAGAAAGTTAAAAATCAAGGTGGAACCGCGCTTACAGCGCCCTTGGCAGTTATTGCCACGGGCGCTTTATTTTATTTAGGAGGAAAACAGTATGGACGAAAACAAATTCACTTTTGAAAACCACGAATATAGAGACACTTACCGCCACACTACAAGCCACATTCTGGCTCAGGCTGTTAAACGCCTGTACCCCGAGGTTAAGCTTGCAATCGGCCCTGCCATTGAAAACGGCTTTTACTACGACTTTGATGCTCCCTTTGCAATCACCCCTGAGATTCTCGAAAAGCTCGAGGCAGAGATGAGAAAGATCTGCAAGGAGAAAATCAAACTGGAGCGCTTTGAGCTGCCCCGTGAAGAGGCTATCAAGTTCATGGAGGAGCGTAACGAGCCTTACAAGGTGGAACTTATTCAGGATCTTCCCGAAGATGCTGTTATAAGCTTCTATAAGCAGGGCGACTTCACCGACCTCTGCGCCGGCCCCCATCTGGATTCTACCGGCAGAGTTAAGGGCAACGCTATAAAGCTTACCTCCTGCACCGGCGCTTACTGGAGAGGCGACTCCAACAGAAAGATGCTTCAGAGAGTTTACGGCACTTGCTTTATGAAAAAGGCAGAGCTGGATGAGTACCTTGAGAGAATTGAAGAGGCTAAAAAGCGTGACCACAGAAAGCTGGGTAAAGAGCTTGGCCTGTTCATGCTCACCGAGGAAGGCCCCGGCTTCCCCTTCTTCCTGCCTAAAGGCATGGTTCTCCGCAATACCCTTATTGATTACTGGCGCCAGGTACACAAAAAGTACGGCTATGTTGAAATTTCCACTCCTATGATCCTCAATCAGGAGCTGTGGCACAGAAGCGGTCACTGGGATCACTACAAAGACAACATGTACACCACCGTTATCGACGGCGAGGACTATGCTGTTAAACCCATGAACTGCCCCGGCGGTATGCTGGTTTACAAATCTGAGCCTCACTCTTACAGAGATCTGCCCCTGAGAATGGCAGAACTGGGTCTTGTTCACCGCCATGAGCTTTCAGGCGCTCTCCACGGCCTGTTCCGTGTCCGCTGCTTCACTCAGGACGATGCTCATATCTTCATGACCTGGGATCAGATGAAAGATGAAATCAAGAACGTTATGCGCCTCTTTGATGAGGTTTACTCTGTGTTCGGTCTTAGCTATAAGATTGAGCTGTCCACCATGCCCGAGGACCATATCGGCGAGCTGAAAGACTGGGAGTTTGCTACCGAAACACTGAAGGAAGCTGTTACCGAGGTTGGCAAGGACTTTGAAATTAACGAAGGTGACGGCGCATTCTACGGCCCCAAACTGGACTTCCATCTGGCAGATTCTCTGGGCAGAACCTGGCAGTGCGGTACTATCCAGCTGGATATGCAGATGCCTGAGCGCTTTGAACTTGAATATGTTGGCGAGGACGGTCAGAAGCACCGCCCCGTTATGATACACCGTGTTGTTCTCGGATCTATTGAGCGCTTTATCGGCGTCATTACCGAGCACTTCGGCGGCGCATTCCCCACTTGGCTCTCTCCTGTACAGGTTAAGGTTATGCCTATCACCGACAGAACCGCTCCCTATGCAGAGAAAGTGGCAAAGAAGCTGGATGAAGCCGGTATCAGAGTTGAAACCGACCTTCGCAACGAGAAGATCGGATACAAGATCCGTGAAGCTCAGATGCAGAAGCTGCCTTACATGCTGGTTATCGGTGACAGAGAGGCCGAGGCCGGTGCTGTTGCTGTCCGTACCAGAGACGGTAAGGATCTGGGCGCTATGCCTCTTGATGAATTCATTGCAAAAATTCAGGAAGAAATCGAGACCAAAGCACGCTGATATTTTTTGAATAAAATTATTTCACCCTCACAAACTAAGAGAAAAGCTTGTGAGGGTGATTTTTTTTATGAGTACTGAGCGGAAAAAACTTGTTCTGGCTCTGGTCGTAATTTTTACGGTAAACATTTTAATCATTGCGCTGGCTCAGAGCGCCTCCGCTGATCTGTATAAAAAAGGTGCCAGCGGACAGACTGTGCGGGAAATTCAGACCAGACTTAAAAACTGGGGATATTATTCCGGTTCTGTTGACGGTATCTACGGCAGCGGAACGGAAGAGGCTATAAAAAAGTTCCAGAAGAAAAACGGCCTCAGTGTTGACGGACAGACAGGAGATAAAACGCTGGCTGCATTGGGTATAAGCCCCACCGGCGGCGGTGGCGGCGGAAACTCCGGGGGTGAAAATTCCGGAGATCTTGACCTTTTGGCAAGACTGATCTCAGCCGAGGCACGAGGGGAACCGTATGTGGGCCAGGTTGCGGTCGGAGCTGTTGTGCTTAACAGAATGGAGCATCCCTCTTTTCCCAACACCATGGCAGGGGTTATATTCCAGAAGGATGCCTTCACTTGCGTAAATGACGGCCAGTTTAATGAGCCTGTTGCCGAGAGCGCGTACAGAGCGGCAAGAGAGGCTATGGACGGATATGACCCAAGCTACGGAGCAATTTATTATTTTAACCCCGTTACAGCAACCAGCAAGTGGATATGGTCAAGACCGCTTATTGTGGAGATTGGAAAGCATAGATTTTGCTCATAAATAGTTGAAATAGCTCCTCTGCTGGGTTATAATGAAAAAAATTACGAGCGGAGGAGCTTATGGCATATTGCAAAAGATGCGGGGCATACATCCCCGACGGACAGAATAAATGTCTCGCATGCGGATATAATGAAGCAGCCGAAAGAACGGCCGCGGAACAGAAAACAAAATACAGCGGAAGTTTCGCTTCTGAATATAAAGAGGAAAAAGCAAAAATAGAGGCCGAGCGCAGAAAGCTGGAGCAGGAAAGACGTGAAGTTGAGCGTCAGCGCCGCAAACAGCAGGAGGAGAACAAGCGCTGGGCGGAAGAAGAATACGAAAAACGCCAGAGACAGAGAGAGCAGACAGGGGAGTATTCTCATGTGTACCGGCAAAACCGGACATACTCAAACAGTATAGGAACACATAAGGGTCTTGCTATTGCAAGTTATTTCAGTATTTTCTTTATTTTACCCTTTATCCTGTGCCCTGATGACGACTTTGCAAAGTACCATGCAAGACAGGGGCTGGCACTTTTTATTTTCAGTCTTATTTCAGATGCAGTATCATCTTTTATTCCCTTTGGCTGGATTTTAAGCGTATTCAGAGTCTATTGTATGTTTAAAGGTGTAGGAAATGCCGGCAGCGGAAAAACGGAACCCTTGCCCTACATAGGGAAGTACGTTGAGAAGTAAACGCTATATTGTGGTTGAAGCTTTCCTAAAACCACAATATATGGAAGCTCTGAGAAAAACTTAAAAAAATTCAAAAAAATGCGAAAAAAGTGTTGACTTTAGGCGTTTTAGGTGTTATATTAACTAAGCTCTCAGGCGAGAGCAAAACAAAATATCGAAGCTCAGCTGAAAGAAATTTTTAAAAATTTGAAAATTTCCTCTTGACAAAAAGAACAGCTTGTGCTAAGATAAACAAGCTGTCAACGAGACAGCAACGAGTACCTTGAAAATTGAACAATGTAAGAAAACAATTAGTTTTATACTAATTAGC
>JAHHRQ010000060.1 GCA_020025715.1 Oscillospiraceae bacterium
TTGGCGGACTATCTGGTTTGCAAAGGACTTCCTTTCAGGAGCGCCTATAAGCTGTCAGGTAAAATTGTGGCTAAATGCATGGAAAAAGGCTGGGTGCTTGAAACTATGCCTTTAGAGGAATATCAGGCTCTGTCCCCTCTCTTCGAGGAGGATTTGTACAAAGCCATTGACCTTTCAGCCTGCGTAGAGCGGAGAATTTCCGCCGGAGGAACCTCCACCGGCTCCGTAAAAGAGCAAATAGCTTATGCGCATGAAAAGTTAAGTATATAACCAGGAGAAAGAGAATGAAAAAATTACATAAAATTTTGGTGTTTGCCATGACTGCCCTGCTGATTGCAGGCGCACTCAGCGGCTGCGGCAGCCACGGAAAGAGCCTGCAGGATATTCAGGAAAAAGGAACTCTGGTGGTAGCTACAAGCCCGGACTTCCCCCCTTTTGAGTATCTGGACGGCGAAAATGTTGTGGGTATTGAAATAGATATTCTGGAAAAGATTTCCGAAGATTTGGGTGTAAGCCTGACCATCGAACAGATGGACTTCGACACCGTTGTGCCCGGTGTGCAGGTCGGTAAATTTGACCTTGGTGCTTCAGGCATTACTGTAAACGAGAAACGGCAGAAAAATGTGGACTTCTCTCAGCCCTACTTTCTGGCCTCTCAGGCCATAGTGGTAATGCCGGACAGTCCCATTACCGGTAAAGCAGATTTGGAAGGAAAAAGTGTCTCCGTCCAGACCGGTACCACAGCAGAAGATTACTGCATGAATAACGGCTATGAGGTACTGGCTTTCACCGCCAACAATGACGCTTTGGCTGCACTCACCGGCGGTAAGGTAGACGCTTGGGTTGTGGACAACGAGGCGGCTGTATCTTTGGCTGAGGAAAACGGACTGACCGTTCTGAATGAACCAATGACAACAGAGCCCTACGCCTTTGCATTCCCCAAGGGAAGCGACAGCCTCATTGAGGCGTTTAATCAGAGCCTCTCCGCTATGCTGGCAGACGGCACAATTAAAGAAATATTCGATAGCTACAACGCCATATACGTCTCCCCGCTAAACTAAATCGAGAAGCAGGTTCACTCCCCTGTTCACTGGGGGGTGAACCTGCATGGGGAAATGGAGGAATATCATGACAAATTTTAAAGCAGCACTATCCGCCTGGTTCAGCACCCTGTATGACACATTCTTTTCAAATGATCAGTATTTGATGCTGATAGACGGTCTGAAAAACACTATCATTATCATGTTGGGCGCAGTGCTGATCGGCATAGCCATCGGCGGAACTATTGCCATGATAAAATACTGCGGCGAGGACGTACCATGGATGAAGCCCCTGTGTGTTCTCTGTGATCTGTATACCACCGTAATCCGTGGTATTCCGGTGGTGGTTCTGTTACTTACATTCTATTTTGTAATTCTGAAATCTGCCGACGGTATTCTGGTAGGTATTGTGACTTTCGGCATAAACTCCGGTGCATATGTTGCCGAACTTATACGCAGCGGCATCAGTGCGGTAGACCCCGGGCAAATGGAGGCCGGACGGAGTTTGGGTATGTCCAGACTTCAATCGGCGCGTAAAATAGTGCTGCCCCAAGCTATGAAAAATATTCTGCCTGCTATCGGCAACGAGATGATTGCCCTGCTGAAAGAGACAGCGGTGGCAGGATATGTGGCAGTATTGGATTTGACAAGAGCAGGCAACCTGATTCGCAATAACACCTATGATGCTGTAAATCCCCTGTTGGCGGTAGCTCTTATGTATTTGAGCATGGTGGTGCTGATGACTTGGATGTTGGGAAAACTGGAAAAACATTTAATGGCTGATGCCCGCCGTTAAAGTTTTCCGCAAAGCCCTCACCGGAAGGCTTTTTCAGTCCGTATTATGATAAGGAGAATAAACATGAATTTGAAGGGAAAACACTTTTTAAAGCTGCTGGATTTGAGCAGTGAAGAAATTCAGGGTCTTCTGGATTTGGCGGCAGATTTAAAAGCAAAGAAGAAGGCGGGTATTCCGCACAAGCTGTGCGAAGGAAAGAATATCGCTCTGATTTTTGAAAAGACCAGCACCCGCACCCGCTGTGCCTTTGAGGTAGCGGGTCACGATTTGGGTATGGGTGTCACCTATCTTGACCCCTCCGGCTCTCAGATTTCAAAAAAAGAAAGCATTGCGGACACTGCGCGGGTGCTCGGACGAATGTTCGACGGCATTGAGTACAGAGGTTTCGGTCAGGAAATCGTAGAGGAGCTTGCAAAATGCGCAGGTGTACCCGTGTGGAACGGCCTGACAAACGAGTTTCACCCCACACAGATTCTTGCGGATTTTCTCACTATTCAGGAACATTTCGGTCATCTCAAGGGTATAAAGCTGGTATATATGGGTGACGCCCGCTACAACATGGGCAACTCCCTAATGGTAGGCTGTGCAAAGATGGGCATGCACTTTGTCGCCTGTGCGCCTATAAGCTACTTCCCGGATCAGAAGCTTATTGAAACGTGCCGGACTATTGCCGCCGAAACCGGCGCAACACTGGAATTTCTGGAAAGCCCCGCTGAGGCCGCCAATGGTGCAGATGTTATATACACCGATGTTTGGGTTTCTATGGGCGAACCCGCCGAAGTCTGGGAAAAGCGCATAAATGACTTATCTGCTTATCAGGTCAATCAGGCTTTAATGGATAAGGCCGGAAAAAACGCTGTTTTTATGCACTGCTTGCCTGCATACCACGACCTGAAAACTACCATTGGTAAGCAAATGTGCGAAACTTTCCACCGCACGGAGCTGGAGGTCACAGATGAGGTCTTTGAAGGGGCTCAGTCTATCGTCTTTGACGAGGCGGAAAACCGTATGCACACAATAAAAGCTGTCATGGCAGCCACTCTGTAATAATTCTCAGAAAATTCTATATAAAAATGTATACATTACTGAATTAGAACAATTCCATCAAATTAAAACATTTCCCCAAGCTGCCGCAATGCAACAGCTTGGGGATTTTTCAATCCGGGCGGAATTGTTGACTTATTATTAAATATAACGTAGAATAATGAAGGTTTTTTTAATTTTGTGAAGCTTAGGACGGTCGGAAGCTATGCTTTTTAATTCTTATGAATTTATCCTGCTTTTTCTGCCCCTTTCTGTTATCGGATATTTTATTGCGAACAGATATGCGGGAAAAAATGCAGGAAATGTGTTTTTAATACTTGCATCACTGGTCTTTTATTTCCCCGCCGGTACTGAATGTATCGCAATTTTGCTCTGCGGTATAGTTATTAACTACCTATTTGCCGGCATCCTGAAAAAGCACCGCAGCAAGGCTCTGTTCACACTCGCCATATGCAGCAATATTCTGTTGCTGCTGTATTTTAAATACTGCAATTTCTTTATTGAAAACTTCAATGCCATAACCCATGCAAATGTGGGCTTACAACACATTATCCTGCCTCTGGGTATAAGCTTCTACACCTTCCAGCAGATTTCCTATCTGATTTCTGTATATAAGGGCAGTGTAGAAAAGCACAGTTTTTTAGAATACTGCGTATATATTCTGTATTTCCCAAAGCTTATTATGGGTCCCCTGATTGAGCCGAACGATTTTATACGCCAGTTGCGGGACGACAGCTTGCGGCGCGTAAACACCGACAATCTGGTTGTAGGCATGCAGATGTTTGCAAGGGGCTTATGCAAGAAAGTAATTCTCGCCGATACCTTTGCAAACGCCGTTAACTGGGGATTTAAGAATTTTTACGAAGCAAGTTCCGGGGACTGGATGCTTATCATTTTCTTCTATTCCTTCCAGATATATTTTGATTTCAGCGGTTACAGCGATATGGCCATCGCGGTTTCAAAATTCTTCAACATTGAGCTTCCCATAAACTTCAATTCTCCCTATAAATCCTATTCTCTGCGGGATTTCTGGAAGAGATGGCACATGTCACTGACAGGCTTCCTTACCGGAAACATTTACATACCTCTGGGCGGAAACCGTAAAGGTGAGGTCCGCACATATGTTAATATGTTTATAGTGTTTCTTGTAAGCGGCTTATGGCACGGAGCCAACTGGACCTTTATTCTCTGGGGCGTGCTCCACGGCGCAATCTGCATTGCAGAGCGCCTCTTTGATAAAAAGCTGGAAAACGTTCATTCCGGTTTCCGCTGGGCGTTAACATTTTTTATTGTCAGTATTCTCTGGATGCTTTTCAGGGCGGAAAGTGTACAGCAATGGGTATTTATTTTGAAGAAAGCCTTCTCCTTCACCGATACCACCGTAAGCGAAGGTCTGCTGCTCAACTTTGTTCTTCCGGAATTTTCCATTCTGATAAACCATTTGCTGAAATATTTAAACAGCAAGATTTACGGTTTCCCCATGCTGATGTTCCTGACAGCTGCATTTTTGATCGTTATGCTTTTTGAAAACAACTGCAAACGGAACTATAAAGCTGATTTCTTTACCGCTTTGGTCACTGTTTTACTGCTGGTCTGGGGTCTTATCTCTCTTTCCGGTGAGTCTGTTTTTGTCTACTTTGGATTTTAAGGAGCGCCGCTATGAATAACAAAAAATGGCTTATAACATTCGGAATTATACTTGCCATAGTGCTGATTTCCTTAACTGCCTTAGTTGCCGTGACCGACCCCTTCTTTCACTATCACAAACCTCTCCCCTGTTTTCATTACATTTTGGATAACGAGCGCAGCCAGAACGACGGCATAACAAAACGCTTTGATTATCAGGGCATCATTACCGGTACATCCATGACGGAAAACTTTAAAGCCAGCGAGGCGGAAGAGATTTTCGGCTGTAAGTTTATAAAGGTTTCCTATTCCGGCGGACGCTTCAAGGAGCTCAATGACAACATCCGAAATGGTCTCCGGACCCACGATGAGATAAAATATGTAATCCGCAGTCTGGATCAGGACGGCATTAACAAGGATAAGGATTACAGCCGCACCGATCTGGGAACTTACCCTGAGTATTTATATGACGACAACATTTTTAACGATGTAAAATACATTTTGAATAAAGATGTTATTTTCTCCCGCTCTGTTTCCATGGTGTACGCTTGGCTGAGAGGTATGCCCTCAGGCATGACCTCTTTTGACGATTATGCCCGCTGGGATCATGAATACGATTTCGGTGCAAATGAATTTCTGAAATATCGCAGTCCGTTTTCTCCCCCCGCTGAGGAATACAGCCTTACAGAAGAGGATAGAATACGGATTTCGGAAAACATCCGGCAGAATGTAACATCACTGGTTGAAGAATATCCCGATACTCAGTTTTATTATTTCTTCCCGCCGTACAGTGCTGTGTTCTGGGGCGACCTGTGGGAGAACGGATGTTTAAAGCAGCATATTGAAATTCAGAGAGCAGCTATTGAAGAAATGCTGCACTATCCCAATCTCAAAGTCTTTTCCTTTGACACCTGTACCGATCTCACAACGGATATGGCCCGTTACAAAGATGCGGTTCATTACGATCCGGCCACCAACTCATGGATATTGCAGCAGATGCACAACGGCGAGGGTCTGCTGACGGAAGATAACTATGAGGAATATTTAAATAATCTGCTGAATTTCTATACCGAATTTGATTTTAATTCCTTATTTGAGCAGGTCGAACCTTAATATCGATTATACCTTAGCAGGGATACTTTTCGTATCCCTGCTTTTTGCACCGTTTTTGCCGGGAAAACAGAATTTTTAAATTCGTATTGACATTGTCGATAATCGACACTATAACAAGCATAGAGATTATCGATAATCGACATTGAAGGAGTGAGCAAATGGCACGTTCAAAATTTCAGACTCTGACAGAGCAGATGTTTTACATTCTTCTTTGTCTGCGAACTGAGTGCTGCGGTATGGATATTATGGATAAGGTGCCGGAAATGACAGGCGGGCGGGTTCAGGTAGGCTCAGGAACCCTGTATAACCTGCTGGAGCAGTTTCTGGATGCCGGCATGATATGCGAAACCAAGGCCGAGGGACGCCGCCGCAGCTACATTCTCACCGAAAAAGGCTGTGAAATGCTGAAAAATGAAAAGGAACGTCTGTTGCAGCAGATAGCAGACTATGACCGTTTCTTCCCGGAGGGATGAAATTATGAAAACAAAAACAGAACTTAGCTTATATTCTTTTTATAACATTAGCGGTATGAAGCTGCACCTTGAGCATATGGCTCAGCGGGGCTGGTTTCTGGATAAAATCACTCAGTTTGGCTGGCACTATCGGAAAGGCGAGCCGAAAAAGCTCACTTATGCCGTATCTTACTACGCCAAAGCCTCCGCATTTGAACCGGAAGTAAGCGAGGGTCAACAGACCTTTCAGGATTTCTGCGAACATGCAGGCTGGCATCTGGCAGCAGGCAACGCAAAGCTTCAGGTGTTTTATAATGAGCAGGAAGACCCTGTTCCCATATATACAGACCCGGAATCCGAGCTGGAGGCCATTGAAGCCGTGGCCAAGAGCACCATACCTGCCTTCTGGATGTTTACAGTTCTTTCGCTGTTTGAGCTTGGTATGCTTATTTCCGGCTATTTTGATAACCCGATAAACTTTTTATCCGACTCTTTCAGGCTCTCCGGTGTATGCAGTATAGTGCTGCTTTCTGCCTGCTTTATAAACGACTTGTGCAGATATTATATCTGGCGGAAAAAGGCCCGCACAGCTGCCCAGTCCGGGGAAACGGTTCCCACCGCAAAAAGCAGCCTTTTGCTGTCCCCGGTTCTGATTTTCGCAGCTTTGATTGTCATGCTCCTTGGCTTAATGGGCGGTCGCCAGCCGGAACAGCTCAGGTATTTCATTCTGAATTTACTGTACATAATCGGACTTATCTTTATAGTAAATTCAGTCCGCCTGCTGCTTAAAAAGAAAAAGGTGGATAAAAACGTAAACATTGCCCTCACCCTTACGGTAGATATAATTCTGGCCGCTGTTTTTTCCGGCCTTCTGACTTTCGATGTTTTCCACATCGTAAGACATGATGAGCCACAGGAGCAGGATAAAATGCTGCTCACAGTTTCCGCTGTAAACGGCGAAGAGAACGTGGATTTTAAGGGAGATATGATTTTATCTAATTCTGTTTTCATGTCCCAGAACCGGGGCTGGGAATACCCCGTCGATGGGGAAAGCCTATCGTATTGGGTGGTGGATGTTAAGGCCGGTTTTCTCAAAGACTTCTGCCTTAAAAACATGCTCCATGAAAAAGATGAGCTTGGCAGTTACGGCGATGACTATGACCCCGACTGCCCCGACTATATTTACAATGAAATTCCCGCCCAAAGCTGGAACGCAGACAGAGCATGGCAGCTTTCAGCCTATGGAGACAAAAAGAACGATTATCTGCTCCAATACGGAGACCGCTTTGCCCAGCTGGCGCTGAGCTTTGAGCCCACAGAGGCCGAGAAACTTCGGGTTTCTGAGTTACTGAATAACAAATAATAAAAAAACAGGGACGCAGTATAAATACTGTGTCCCTGCTTTTTGCTGCCCCTGCGCCTTTATCATCCGGCACAGGGTTCAATAAGAAGGTGTGCCTGAGGGATTATAGGGAGGATTTAGAGTATCAATATTTTAGTGGCGTTGCCGGCTCGGAGCATATTCCCAGAACTTCCATGCTTTCACTGTCTACGAGACATTCATAGCTGTGGAAATCGGTGACTAATTTTACGCTGTGAAGGCCGTCAGTAATTTCGTAATGGCAGTTTTTCAATTCATTCTTTTTAACGTTTACGCTTAACAGAGCGATCTCAACTGCAAGAGCATTTAATATGTAATTTGTTGTCATGATTTTTATTCCTTTCATGTATTGTTTATCGTGGTTAAATAATAAGCTGAATTATTAAGATAAAAATTAAAAATCAGGATTTTTTCATAAAAGGAACCCGCCGTTTATAAAAACACAAGCCGCCTGTCTCAGATAACGGCAGGCGGCTCGTGCATTTATACAGTGTTTTATTATTCTTTTACGATGTTTGTATTTTTATATAGAAGTTCAGTGGTTTTTTTGAGAAATTCGCCGGTATTAAAGGCGGAGGAATTTAGCTGCTTCTGGATAAGCAGTCCGTCGGTTATAACAAGCACCAGCCACGCTATATAGTCAGCGTCAGCCTCCGGTGCCCGCTGGCGCAGCCTTGTGGCAAGAGTGCTCTGAAACTGGGCATAGAGATGCACATATCTCTCCCTCAGCGCCTCATGGCCGGACACACTGGCGCCGATAAGATAAAGGCGGAGATTACCGAATTCATCCCCCATACCACGCTCAAGCACAAAGGATATAAGTCTGTTCAGGCTTGTGTCCTTTTCCCTGTTATCAACCCAGTCAAGAAGCTCCTGCATCAGACCTCTAAGATACCGGTCTGCCACATCAAAGAGAATATCATCCTTATTTGAATAGTAATAATATACCGTTCCCTTACTCACTCCGGCGGCCTTGGCAATCTGCGCGAGGGAAATGCTGTCAAAATTCATTTCCTTCAAAAGCTCCGAGGTTACATTCAAAATCAGTTCCCGTATATTTGCATTTTTCGGTGCCGCCATAAGCCTGCCTCCTGTACATTTATGGAAATAAGTATACCTTAGCGGGAACCATACGTCAATGCCCCGCAGGTTACCGGAGCATTGACTAATCTTAAACAAATAATGCTCCGGAATACTCTTTTTTCCGATTTTATTTAAGTTTAGAGGCTTTTTGTGCAAAGTATATATTTTATTCCGCTAAATTTGTAGACTATTGAACTTGTAATTATATTGCTTGCGGTTTATTATAAAAGAAGTTAGTTGTACGGCCGACTGATAGTTTAGGAGGATTCGGGTCAATGAATATTGAAAAGAAAATTCGCCGCAGACTTTCAAAACAATACGGAAATGCAGTAAGCGCCGGTCTTGATGACGGCGTTCTCACCTTAACCGGCACTCTCCCCACTTGGGCAGACGTTGTAAACGCCGGACGCATGTGCGCCGACAGGAAAAAATACAGCGTTGTAAACGATATTGAATGTCCGGGCGAGCAAAGAGCGCCTATGACCATGCCCGCTCTCTGCGACAATGCACTGGACGGGAAAGAATACGACGTGCTCATAATAGGCGGCGGAATTATAGGCTGCTCCGCAGCAAGAGAGCTTAGAAAATACAATGTTTCCGTGGCCGTTGTGGAAAAGTGCCACGATGTTGCAATGCAGGCCTCATCTCGAAACGACGGAATGGTTCACCCCGGAGCCGACCTGAAAAGAGGAACTCTTAAATATAAGTATAACTCTCTGGGAAACGCCATGTACCCTGAGATTTGCAAAGAGCTTGGAGTTAACTTTAAGCGCACCGGGCAGATTTTGTGTTTTAAGGAAACATGGGCAAAATATTTTCTTCCGGTTATGACTTTATACTGGAAACTGTGGCTGAAAGTGCCGTGCAGATATTTAAGCCGCAAAGAACTTTTTAAACGAGAACCCAATATTACCCCCGATCTGCTCTGCGGCCTCAGCTATCCCACAGCCGGAATTGTCTGCCCCTACGGGCTGTGCATAGCATATGCGGAAAACGCAGCCGACAACGGCGCCGAGTTTTATTTTGACTGCGCCGTAAAGGAAATGGAACTGAAAAACAATGAAATCGTCAGCGTCACCACCAACAGAGGCAAGGTTAAAGCAAAGGTAATAATAAACGCCTCCGGCGTTTTCTCCGATATGACCGCAAAAATGGCGGGCGACCGGTTTTTCAGCATCCACCCCAGAAAAGGAACTAATACCATTTTAGATAAAAAAGCCGCCTCTGCCGTAAACACCATAGTTTCAAAATTCGGCACGGCGGACACCAAGAAAGCCCACACCAAGGGCGGCGGCATAGTCAGCACCGTAGACGGCAACCTGCTTGTAGGCCCCAACGCCGTAGAATGTGCCGACGGAGAAGACTACTCCACAGCACGGGAAACGGTGGAAGATGTGTTTTCAAAGCAGAGCGGAGTTCTCCCCGAGCTGTCTTTAAGAGACGGAATAACCTATTTTTCCGGTGTTCGTGCCCCTACATATGAAGAGGACTTTGTTATATGCAAAGGCCGGAAAACCAGAAACATTGTCCATGCCGCCGGCATACAGTCCCCCGGTCTTACCGCAGCACCTGCCATTGCAATAGATGTGGCAAAAATGGCGGTAGAACTTTTGGGCGGGGCTGAGAAAAATCCGAATTTCAACCCTGTAAGAAAGCCTATCCCCAGAACTGCCGAAATGAATGATGAGGAAAGGCAGAAGCTTATTGAGGAAAATCCCGATTACGGCACAATAATCTGCCGCTGTGAGGAGATAAGCAAAGGGGAAATTCTCGACGCCCTGCACCGCAGCATACCATGCGACACCGTTGACGGCGTAAAGCGCCGTGTGAGAGCAGGCATGGGCCGCTGTCAGGGCGGATTCTGCGGCCCTCAGGTTGCGGAAATCATTGCAAAAGATAAGGGCATCCCGCTCCGGAACGTTAAAAAGAGCGGCGACGGTTCAGAGCTTCTTACAGGCAGAACCAAGGAGGCTGGAAATGACTGAATTTTATGATGTAGCAGTTCTGGGCGGCGGTCCCTCCGGCATGGCGGCTGCACTGGCAGCCCACGAAAAAGGGGCTGAGACCATAATTATAGAGCGTGAAGAACGGCTGGGCGGCATTTTAAAGCAGTGCGTCCATGACGGTTTCGGCCTTATCAGCACCGGAAAGAAAATGGCGGGGCCGGAATATGCACAGCTCTATGTGGATAAAGTTGCGGGAAGCGGTATAAGCACCGCTCTCAGAAGCTTTGTTTCAAAAATTGAAAAGACAGATGATGGTCTGCTTCTTAATATAGTAAGCGCAAAGGGGCTCAGAAGAATCTGCGCCAAAGCGCTGGTGCTTGCTACCGGCTGCCGCGAGCGAACCGCAAGACAGGTTTTCATTCACGGCGACCGCCCCGCCGGAGTATATACGGCAGGCAGCGCACAAAACTATGTAAATATTAAAGGCATGATGCCCGGAAAGCGGATAGTTATTTTAGGCTCCGGCGATATAGGCCTGATTATGGCCCGGCGGCTCACCCTTGAGGGGGCAGAGGTACTGGGAGTATACGAGGCAAAATCCAGCCCCGGCGGACTGCCCCGAAATCTCAGCCAGTGCCTTGATGATTTTAACATCCCTCTGCATCT
>JAHHRQ010000061.1 GCA_020025715.1 Oscillospiraceae bacterium
AAATAAAAGGTCACAAATTTTCGGAATTTTTTGCTGAATTTTGTGTATTATTAAGCTTTTCAAGCTGTTGTTTTGAAGAAATAATGGTGCTATAATACCTGAGTTTAAAAGAAGTATGTATTAAAAGGAGATGTGTCTGTGAACCATCGGATTACAGTTGCAGGCCGGGAATTTTCCCTGCTTTCCATGACGTGGCCTGTGTTTATAGAGCTGCTTTTGCAGATGCTTGTGGGCAGCATAGATCAGGTAATGCTGAGCCAGTATAACGAAACCGCAGTTGCAGCAGTGGGTAACGCAAACCAGATTATGACCACCCTGATACTGGCATTTAACGTCATAAGCCTTGCCGCTACTATTATGCTCAGCCAGTTTTTAGGTGCGCGAGAGCCTGAAAAGGCGGAGCAGATTTATACTCTTGCCGTTGCTTTAAACCTTATAATCAGCCTTGTACTTACATTTTTGCTGCTTGTAGGCGGAGACTGGCTCTTAAGAGTGATGAAGGTTCCTTCTGAGGCCTTTGCGGAAGCGAAAAGCTACCTTATGATAACCACTTTAAGCCTTCCCTGTCAGGCCATGATGCTCACATTCAGTGCCTTTCTCCGTGCTCACGCAAAGATGTTTGTGATCATGTGCAGCACCGGACTTATAAATATCATCAACATTTTAGGCAATACCGCCTTCATTTACGGCCTCGGCCCCATTCCCCGCATGGGAGCCGCAGGCGCCGCCCTCTCAACCAGCATCTGCCGCACCTTCGGCATGATTTTTATGATACTGGCCTTTTACCGCAGCATACCGGATGTACATATACGCCTGCGTAGTTTCCGCCATATCTCAAAAAATCTCTTTAAGCGCTTCATCTCAATCGGTCTGCCCTCCGGCGGCGAAAATCTCTCCTATAATCTCTCCCAGTCGGTGAGCCTGATTTTCGTAAACATCATGGGCACCTACGCCGTCACAACCCGCATGTATACCATGATTTTCGCGCAGGTCTGCTACATGCTCATTAACGCCGTCTCTCAGGCCGCATCTATAATAATAGGCTATTGTGTAGGCGCCAAGGAATACGACACCGCCGACAAAGAAAACCGGCACGTACTGAAAGTTTTCACCCCTGTTACAATCGGAATAAGCATCCTTATTGCAATTTTCTCCCCGAAGCTTTTCGGCCTTTTCAGCAGCGACCCCCAGGTTATTGCTCTGGGACAGCAGGTGTTCTGGGTAGAGGTGGCCTTGGAACTGGGCCGCAGCCTTAATATAGTTCTGGTGCGAAATCTTCAGGCTGTCGGTGACGTGGCATTCCCTGTTATTATCGGCATTTTAAGCCAGTGGATAATCGGCGTGGGCCTTGCCTATGTGCTGGGCATAAGCCTTAATATGGGGCTTGTGGGTATATGGCTTGCCTACGCTATCGACGAAATTCTCCGAGGAATAATTTTCATTTTCCGCTGGAAAAAAGGCGGCTGGAAGAAGCTGCGCATGGTTGACTGAAAATTTCAAAAAAAGCGCATGGCTGAACGAAAAAAACTCCCCCAAATGGGGGAGTTTTTTATTTTTCATCTACAATTTTAATAAATGTCAGGCTGACGTCTTTACCGTTTGCGGTGTATGAAAGCTCATAAATAATGTCGCTGAGTATGCTTATTATACAGGTTTCGCCGGTAACGGGGAAGGTGACATTCAGGGTCTTTCCGTCCTGAGTCCATGTAAGGTCACGGTAGCCGCCGCCCAGCACCAGAGTACCTGTGCCGTTTCCCGCAAGGGTCATATAGTTTTTGTCGCTTTCATAGTAGTGGTCAAGGGTGTCGCTGACGCTGCCGCCGCTGATGTCTATCCATGTGCCTCTGAAATAATCGGAGTTAGGGTCAATGGGAGGCAGCACAACGGGAGTAGGCTCGGCTGTTTCCTCGCTCTGGTTCTGACCGTTCTGCCCGCTCTGATTTTCGTCCCATATAATATTGTCAAGACCGGGAGGCAGCTCCTCCTCGTCCTTGTGTCCGCAGGCGCAGAGGCTCACAGCCATAATCACGGATAAAAGCAGGGATATAATTTTTTTCATATAAGCTCCTTTAGCTTTCGGAATACTGCAAAGCAGTATTATTTTAACCTTTGATTTCCTCATATTATACTATGAGTACCACTCTCCGTCAACTACGCCCCTCTTTAAACCGTGCACATTATAAAGTCGTTCTGCACGACTGCATGCAAAATGCACAATAAGATGATATTTCAAATGATATTTTATGATGTATTATTACATTGCTTTTTTTGAAAAAACATGCTAATATTTGCTTTAGAAAGTTTTAGTCAAAAGAAACTAATTTCGTAAAGAGTAAAGGAATGAGCAGATGGAAAATAATGAAAGAGAAATAAGCCTTGCAGCACTTTTCAAACATGTACTGAAAAGATGGCGAAGCATTATTATAGTTGCAGTCATTTTTGCTGTTCTTTTTTCCGCCCTTGGTTATTTTAAAGAACAGAAGAGGCTTAATACTCCTATTGAAAAAATAGAAGCAGCATTGACCGCTGATGAGAAAAATACAGTTCGTAAACTTCAGAGTATGGACAAGGAGCTTAAAGCTCTGAACTATTATATAGAGAACTCCGGTCTTATGAACATGGACCCTTACAATATTCAGTGTGCAAGTGTCAGCTATTTTATAAATACAAATCATATCACGAATTATGCCGGTGACACTGAAAGCGACCTTATATGGGATATTATTGACACCTATGTTTCAAAGCTCAACGGAAGTGATTGGAAGAAGGAAGCTTTGGAAGCCTGCGGCTCTGACATTGACATTAAGTATTTTAACGAAATGGTCAGTATTTCCACCTCCGGCAGAAGCTTTACTGTTGCCATAAGGTATCCTGATGCAGATCAGCTCAAAACAATTATGACCGTACTTCAGGACAACATTGAGCAATATAAGCAGGATATAGCCGAGTCCATCGGCGACCACAGTCTTTCCCTCACTAACAGCTCAATGGAATCCTCCATTCTGGACAGAGATCTGAAAGATTTTCAGGATGACAAGCTGAATAAGCTCAGCTCACTGTATGAGGAAGAAAAGACCTTAAAAAGCACTCTGAATCAAAATCAGAAAACGCTGTATTACGGCAGAATTCTGTCCATGCAGGAGCTTAATTCAGGAATACTGAGTAATGAGATTCCGCAAGCCGGCATCAGTCTTAAAAAGTTGATTATGGGCGGCTTTTTGGGTGGAATTGTTATGTTTGTTATTTATTCTGTTCAGTTTTTGGCTCATAACAGAGTTCTGGTTAATGATGACATCACTGAAAATCTCGGCATAAAGAATTTTGGTTATATAGAAATGCCGAAAAAGAAAAAGCCCAACTTTATTGACAGAATAATACGAAAATCAGAGCTTCATGTTGTATACGGTCTGAATGAAGAAGATCAGTTCAATGTGATACTTTCAAACATAAAGCTTAACTCCAACGGCATAAACAGACTTTATATAAGTTCCTTTGAAGGTGATGCACTGGCTGAGCGCATTGTGGAGAGTCTTAACAGCTCCGGCATTAAATGCCAGATTGCCAACAGTATTTTGAAATACTCCGACAGCCTTGACAGCAGCTGCGGCGTTATCCTGATCCTTCGAACCGAGCAGAGTGAATACCCTCAGATTTGCAGGGAAATCAACTTCTGCAAAATGCGCAACGTCAACATGATCGGCGCAGCAGTAGAAATTATGTAATTTAAAAAAATCCGAAAGCAATAGCTTTCGGATTTTTTTATTTAAATCATATTCTTAATTTCTTCAAGGCTCAGGTCTTTTTCTCTTGAAATTCTGGCCAGATCCTCAAATTCCGCCTTGCGCCGCTCCGCGCCGTAGCCCTCGGAGCATTTAATTCTCACTTTTCCGTATGGCGTTTCCGCGATTTTCTCTTCCCGCTTTAAAACATAGCGGCGGTACATGGTTTCACGGATGCCGATAGTGGAGCTGTGCTTGAAGATAAGAGCGGTCATTTTCTCTCTGTCGGCCTGTCTGCAAATGCAGCTGATGAAAATGCCGGGTCTGAATTTCTTCATCCCTATGCACTCATACCACGCATCCAGCGCCCCCTCCTCCATAAGTCTTTCAAGGAGAAAGCCGACAGCTTCGGGGCTCATGTCGTCAACGTTGCAGCTAAGCTCTGTAACGTAATCCTCGCTCTCGCCCAGCATTGCCCGCAGGCCGTTGGGTCTATCGTCAAAAACTCTGCTGCCCATGCCGATACCCACGGCGCTTACTCTCATTTCCGGCATTTCTCCGAAATCCTTAACGAAGTATTTTACAAGAGCTGCACCGGTGGGGGTGCACATTTCCTTTTCTATGTCTCCTGCAAAAACCGGCATACCTTTAATTATAAGTGCGGTTGCAGGAGCGGGAACAGGCATAATCCCGTGGGCGCAGTTAACCGTTCCGTAACCCAGACGTAAGGGAGATGCGGAAATACGGTCGGGAGAGAGCTTATTTATAAGGCAGCACACGGCGCATATATCCGCCAGTGCGTCCATAGTTCCAAGCTCGTGGAAGTGGATGTTGTCAAGGTCGGCGCCGTGAACCTGACTTTCGGCCTGCGCGATAATGCGGTAAACATCCAGAACCTGCTGTTTGATTTTATCATCAAGGTTCAGATTTTCAATTATTTCCCCTATGTCCTTTAAGCCTCTGTGGTGGTGATGGTGGTGGCAGTGCTCGTCTGCCCCCTCCTCCCCGCCGTAGTAGCTCACCTTCATGCGGGAGCCGGAAATGCCGCAGTGGGACACGGGGATAAGCTCATATTTAACGCCGGGAATGGCGATTGAGTTAAGTTCGGAAAGGGTTTTTTCTCTGTCCTCGCAAAGCTCTAAAAGGGCGGCGGAGAGCATATCACCCGCAGCACCCATAGACAAGTCTAAAAATAGTTCCTTCATCTTTACTCCTATATGTGGTTAATCATGCTTGCAAGGTAGCCCGCGCCGAAGCCGTTGTCGATGTTCACAACGCTGAGACCGCTGGCGCAGGAATTGAGCATAGACAGCAGCGCCGCAACGCCGCCGAAAGCCGCACCGTAGCCAACACTGGTGGGAACGGCGATAACAGGGCAGTCGGCAAGGCCGCCGATAACAGAGGGCAAAGCCCCCTCCATGCCCGCAACCGCCACAATGCACCGTGCGCTCATAATCTCCTCTGCATGGCTCAAAAGCCTGTGTATGCCGGAAACGCCCACATCATAAAGCCGTGTAACCTGATTTCCCAGCGCCTCGGCGGTAAGTGCCGCCTCCTCGGCAACAGGAATGTCGGTGGTGCCGCCGGTGGCAACAAGGATAGTACCCTTGCCGTCCTTTTCCGGCATCTCGCCTACAATGCCCACTCTGGAAACCGGGTCGTAGTTAAGCTCCAGTTCCTTTCCGGCGTAATCTGCCGCCTCTTTGCTCATGCGGGTAATGAGAACAGGGCTTTCGCCGGAGGATAACAGGGATTTTGCGATAGCCACAATATGCTCGGGTGTTTTGCCCTCACCGTAAATGACTTCCGCCGCGCCCTGCCGCAGCTCTCTGTGCCGGTCAACTCTGGCAAAGCCCATGTCGTCCACCGGCTCCATTTTTATTTTAAGCAAAGCCTGTTCGGGGCTGAGTTCGTTTGCCTGAACAGCCTGTAAAATTTCAAGTAAGGTCTGTTTTTTCATGTTTTCCTCTTTTAGTCGCTTTTTCTCGGCATCAGGTCCAGAAGGACACATTCGCCGCTTTCTTTAAAAATTTGCAGAATTTCTTCCCGCCGCTGTGCAGCAATGGGAATCTGCTCTGCGGGGAGCTGGAGCTTAAAGCCGCCCTCAATAACTCGAAGGCGCAGATCGGAAAAGCCCATTTCACGAAGCTTCCCCTCTCCTCTCTCCACTTTTTCAAGTGTCTCCAAGTCTATTTTCTGCCCTGTGGGTATCCTCGTTGCAAGGCAGGCATAAGCCGGCTTATTCCATGTGAAAAGTCCTGCTTCTCTTGATTTCTCTCTGAGTTCGTCTTTGGTAATGCCGCAGTCTCTCAGCGGTGATAAAACCTTAAGTTCGGCAAGAGCCACCATTCCGGGTCGATCGTCGGCTTTGTCGGAGGCGTTGCTGCCGTCAATAATTTCGGTGCAGCCGTCATTTAAAGCGGCCTGCTTTATAAGGGAAAAAATCCGTTTTTTGCAGAAATAGCAGCGCTTTGGGGAATTTTCAGCTACTTTTTCGTCGCTTAAAACGTCATTTTCAATTATGGTCAAGGGAACATCCAGTTCCCGTGCAAGCCTTATTGCATCCTGCCGCTCAAACTCCGGCTGAAACGGGCTTTTCACGTAGTAGGCGTGAAGCTCCGCGCCGTAATGCTTTCCCGCATACATAAGGTATGCAGAATCCGCCCCGCCGGAAAATGCCAGTGCTATTTTATTGTGCACCCTGAAAAATTCCCATAAATCCACAGCGTTCACCCGAAAAAATCAATTTGTCTTGTAACTTTATTATTATAGTAGTCTGCTATCCTTTAGTCAATAAAAAGCAGCTGTATATACACCTGCAATTTTCTACACCATCTCGCAAAAAAGAACCGGACTGCCTGAACAGTCCGGCTCTTTTCTGCTTTTTAATCAAGTCTCCCCGCAAGAAATTCAATAAGCTTACGTCTGGTGACTATACCGCACAGCGCCTCCTGAGAGTCAACCACCGGCACAAAATTCTGCTGAATAATGGCGTTAATGACTGCATCCTCGTCGGCGTCGATATGTATGGGGCGGCAGAAATCATGGCGGATAATGCTTCCTATTCTGGTTCGCTCCCTGAGTTTTCCGTCCGGGTCATCAGTCTCCATAACGAAGCGGAGGAAATCTCCTTCTGTAACGGCACCTGCATAGCGCTCCTCGCTGTCAAGAACAGGAATGGCGGTGTAGCCCTTTTCCTTCATAATCTCGTAGCCCTGCCGCACGGTGTTGTTTTCGTGGAGCAGGACGGTAAATACCTTGGGGGTCATGATTTTTGCTATGTTCATTTAATTCACCGTTTCCATGTTATTCTTCTTTTATTTTACCCCATATCCGCCCCTGATGAAAGGGGCATAATGTAAACATTGCTTAAACTTATCTTTTAAGCTTCACCGTAAAGGTACTGCCCTTTTCCGGTGCGCTCTCAACGGAAATGCTGCTGTCGGTAAGCTGGCATATGCCTTTTACAAGTGCAAGTCCAAGGCCGTTGCCCTCTGATTTTCTGGAGCTGTCCCCCTGATAGAATTTTTCAAAAATGTGCCTCTGCACATCCTCGCTCATACCCTCGCCGGTGTCGGAAATGGCAACGGTTATGTAATCGGGATCGGAGTCATCCAGCTTCACCCCGATTTTACCCCCCTGATGGCTGAATTTTACCGCGTTTCCTATAAGGTTAGTCCAGACCTGAGACAACATTTCCTCGTTGCCGCAGTATTCGCACTCCGGCATATCAAGGTCAAGCTCAAGTTCTTTTTCCGACCAGTCCTTCTCGAACATCAGCACCGCCCGCCGAAGCTGTTCGTCAAGGCTGTATGTTGATTTTTTCGGCAGAATATTCTGGGACTGAAGCCGTGAAAGCTTCAAAACATTGTCTACAAGGGATGAAAGCTGTCTTGTAGACTCCCGCAGAAGTTCAAAATATTCGTTCTTCTTTTCCTCGGTGGTGTTAGGGCTTGAAAGCAGGGTAACATAGCCGGAAATTGTGGAAAGCGGGGCGCGGAATTCGTGAGAGACGTTTGAAACGAAGTCAGAGCGCATAAGCTCAATGGAGTTTAGCTCCTCGATCATTTTGTTTAAGTTGTTTCCCAGATCCAGCATCTCATTTTTAAAGTCGGAGCAGTCAATTCTAACATCAAACTGACCTCTTGCCACCTGCCCTACCACTTTTGAAATCTGGGCGGCAGGCTTTGTAATTCTGTTTATCCACAGCAGCGCCACAAACTGACTGATAATTAAAAGGGACAGCACCGCAGCCGCCGCCGTGAGCCATGTGTGAGGCTCTATAACATCCGTAGTTACCGGGTTATCCTCCATTACAATGGCAACAATCAGTCCAAACAGCATCAGCATCACCACAAGCATGACTAAAACCAGGGTAAACATGCGTCTGAATACCCACTTCATCAGTTTGTAGTCCTGATTGCTGATTTTTTTCCAGCATTTGTTTTTCATTTTTTCATACCCCGATAGCCAAGACCGCGGACGGTTACGATTTCCAAATCCTTACAGTTTTTAAGCCGCTCACGGAGGCGGTTAATGTGCACATCAACAGTGCGCTCCTCGGATTCGGTGTCGTAGCCCCACAGCTCGTCCATGATCTGCCGTCTTGTAAAGGTGCGGCCGGGGCTTGACATGAGCTTATATAAAATCAGAAACTCTTTCTGGGGAATTTCCGTACTTTTACCGTCAAAGCTGAGAGTGTAGGAGTCAAAATCCATTACCGTGTCCCCGATTTTAAGCTTTCTCTCGCTGACGCTTTTAGCCCGCCGCAAAAGAGCCTGAATTCTCAGCAGCATTTCCCCGATGTCAACCGGCTTTACCATATAGTCATCAATTCCGGCAAGAAAGCCGTAGCGCTTATCCTCGTAGCTCTCCTTGGCGGAAATCATCAGAATAGGCAGCTCAGG
This sequence comes from Oscillospiraceae bacterium, assembly GCA_020025715.1. Lineage (GTDB taxonomy): Bacteria > Bacillota > Clostridia > Oscillospirales > Oscillospiraceae > Limivicinus. The sequence goes on from JAHHRQ010000061.1 coordinate 8,627, forward strand.
GTACTGCTCACGGAGCTGGCGTGTAAGGCTGTATCCGTCCACCCCCGGCATCATAATGTCGGAAATTACCAGGTCAACCGGTTCCTCCGCGATTTTTTCCAGTGCCTCTGCGCCGTCGAAGGCGGCAATAGGCAGATAGGAATTCTGTTCCAGAGCGGAAACATATATTTTATTCATCTTAACGTCGTCTTCGACCACAAGTATTTTAAACATTGTATACTCCTTAATAACGGTAGTATCCTAATTATAGCACAAAAGATTAACTAATTGTTAATTTAGGCAGATTTATCAAAAGTTTATAATAACTTAATATTAGACAATTAAGGTTTAATATGCGCTGAAGCCGTGATCAAACATGTTTTGATTTTCGGCTGCAGAATTCCATTTTGTGTCGAGGAGTGAGGACCCCGATGCAAAACTCTCTTTTCCATCTTTTGTTTGCGGCGATTTCTCCCATGCCGTAAACAAAAAAGCGCCTGTTTTTTACAGGCGCTTTTTTTATTCTGATCTTATTCAGATATGTAGCAGTTATAGCTTGAATTTTCAGGGGCCTCAAGACAGGTCCAGCTGTTTGCATTGCAGTACATGTAAATATACTCCCCTTCATTTACGCTAAGCTCGCCGTTTCCCTCAAGAGCCAGTTCATAGACCTGAGGAATGTAGCGCTCGGCATCGGGGAATTCGCTGTCCAGAATATAAACCTGCCACTGGAGATCCTGATCGCCAACGACCTCAAATCTGTAAGTACCGGTTTTCTCGCACAAAAAGTGGACAAAGCCGTACATATCATAGGCATCAAGGGGGCTTACGGTGTGGAGAGGCTCGACCTCAGGCGCTGCGCTTTCGGGAGTTTCAGCCGGTGCAGCATCACCGTTTGCAGGGGGTTCAACAGGGGTTCCCTCAAAGCTTGCCTGCTCCTCGGGAGAAAAGCCGTCAACCACTTCCCCTTTTTCGTTTACAGGCAGGTTAACCACATCAGGCTCGGTTTCGGCGCAGCCGGTTAAGCATAAAACTGTAATAATTAAAACTGAACATATGATTTTTTTCACTACATCACATCCTTGGCATCATTATATCCTTGCGCCCGGCTGCGGTCAAGTGAAATTAAAATGCAATTTTTTGTCTGTGATGAAATAAAGCCGATGCAAACGAAAAAAGGGTGCTTTTGCACCCTTTTTTCGTTTGCGTCCTTGCCGCAGGATTTTATTTTCTGTCCATACCGCAGGGCCATGTGTTTTCAGCCATTTTCTGCTCGGTAGTAACGCTGTTGTAGAAGCGGAAGCCGCCGGAGAAGTTGTAGCAGTTAAAGCCCTTCTGAGCGAGGAAGCGGCAGGCAACGTAGCTTCTCAGGCCGCTCTGGCACATGACGTAAACGGGCTTAGATTTATCCAGCTCGCCCACTCTCTCTGCCAGCTCGTCCACAGGAATATTGAAGAATTCGGGGGCGTGGCCGCCTGCATACTCCATGGGAGTGCGGGTATCAAGGAAGGTAACGGAGCCGTCGCGGGGCAGCTTTTCCAGATCCTGCCAGTGGAACTGCTTCACAAGGCCGTTTTCAATGTTCTCAGCCATGTAGCCCGCAAAGTTCACAGGGTCTTTTGCGGAGGAGTAAGGGGGAGCATAAGCAAGCTCAAGCTCTTTAAGGTCGGGAGCCTTCATGCCGCAGCGGATAGCGGTTGCCAGCACGTCAATGCGCTTATCAACGCCCTGATAGCCGATAATCTGAGCGCCGATAACCCGGAGATCGTCCTTTGCGTACAGCACTTTAAGAGTAAGAACTTTGCCGCCGGGGTAGTAGCCTGCATGGGAGGCGGGAGAAAGAACAAGGCGCTCGTACTCAATGCCTGCGTTCTTGGCCTCAGTCTCGTTTAAGCCGGTGGAGGCGGCTGTAAGGGAGAATACCTTTACAATGGCAGAGCCTTGTGAGCCTTTGTACTCGCTGTCAAGGCCGCAGATATGGTCGGCGGCAATGCGTCCCTGCTTGTTGGCGGGGCCTGCAAGAGGAATAACGGTGTCGTAGCCGCCTACAAAGTGGCGCACCTGAACCGCATCGCCGACAGCGTAAATATCGGGGTCGGAGGTAAGCATGTGCTTATCAACCACAATGCTGTTTTTAACCCCCAGCTCCAAGCCTGCCTCTTTAGCAAGAGTTGTCTCGGGGCTTACGCCTATTGCCAGAATAACCATGTCGGCAACTATGGGCTCCTCGCCCTTAATCATGGTGGTGATTTTGCCGTTTTCATGTTTGAAGCCCTCAACGGCACTTCCCAGACGGAGATTAACGCCGTTTTTTCTCAGCTCTGCGTGGACAAAAGAGGCCATATCAGCATCCAGAGGCTTCAAAACCTGCTTGGGGCGCTGAACAATAGTAACATCAAGGCCCATTTCACGGAGGTTTTCCGCAGTTTCAAGGCCGATGAAGCCGCCGCCTGCAACCACTGCGGAC
>JAHHRQ010000062.1 GCA_020025715.1 Oscillospiraceae bacterium
CGTCTCAGCTTCTCCATAGCGGGACGGACATTCTTTTCATATGATTGTGCCTGTTCCAGGGTATCCTCAATCTTTCTTGCTTCCTTAACATAAGCTCTTAAAGCCATGAGGTGACTATTGGCAGAAGAAATCAGATTGGTGATCTTTGTGATCATAGACATTTCATAGCTTATATCAATGTCGGGGCTTAAATTCCGCTTCATTGTTGCCGCCTCGGCAAGATTCTTTGTAAATGAGCTTACAGCCGGTAAAATATCTCTTCTCACCATATCCTGCATTGTAAGAGCCTCAATTCGGAGAACTTTGCAATAGTTTTCAAGCTTTATGGTGTATCTGGCTTTTATCTCATTTTCATTGTAAATTCCGTGGCTTTCAAAAAGCTCTACATTCTTTTTGCTGAGATAGCAGGGTGCACAGTCAGGGGTTGCAGGGAAATTGCTGAGTCCCCGCTCCTCTGCCTCTTTAACCCATGCCTTATCATATCCGTTGCCGTTGAAGATTATCTTCTTGTGATTTTTTATAACGTCCTTAATAAGGAGATGCAGTTCATCCTCAAAATTTTCTGCCTTTTCAAGTCTGTCTGCATACTGGCGCAGAGACTCGGCAACAGCAGTATTGAGCACCACATTAACGCCGGATATTGAAGCAGATGAGCCCAGCATACGGAACTCAAATTTATTGCCGGTAAAGGCAAAGGGAGAGGTTCTGTTCCGGTCGGTGCTGTCCTTGGGGAATTTAGGCAGTACATGAACGCCGACCTTAATAAGCTCCTTCTCTCTGCCGCCGTATGGTTCTTCATTCTCAATGGCGTTTAGAATACCGTAAAGCTCGTCACCTAAGAACATAGAAATAATAGCGGGAGGTGCTTCGTCAGCACCGAGGCGCAGATCATTTCCGGCAGAAGCCACAGACAGTCTGAGCATTTCCTGATAATCGTCCGCCGCCTGAATTACGGCACACAGGAAAAGCAAAAACTGAGCGTTTTCATGGGGTGTCTCGCCGGGTTCAAGCAGGTTTACGCCTGTATTTGTAACGAGAGACCAGTTATTATGCTTGCCTGAGCCGTTAAGCAGAGCAAAGGGCTTTTCATGCAGCAGGCACACCATATCATGCTTTTTGGCAATTTTCTGCATAAGCTCCATGGTGAGCTGGTTATGGTCGGCTGCAATATTGGTAGTAGTATAAATAGGCGCAAGCTCATGCTGAGCGGGTGCGGTTTCGTTATGCTCGGTCTTAGCTGTAACCCCCAGCTTCCACAGCTCAGCATCAAGCTCTGCCATGAAAGCTGCCACTCTGGGCTTTATAGTGCCGAAATAATGGTCGCCCAGCTCCTGTCCTTTAGGAGCGCAGCTGCCGAAAAGAGTTCTTCCTGTATAAATAAGATCCTTGCGCTTTTCGTATACCTTTTTATCTATGAGAAAGTATTCCTGCTCTGCACCGACGGTAGGCTTAATTGAGCTTACATCCTTGTTTCCGAAAAGCGCCATTATTCTCATGCCCTGTTTATTCAGTGCCTCCATAGAGCGGAGAAGCGGGGTCTTTTTATCCAGAGCCTCACCGCCGTATGAGCAGAAAGCAGTGGGAATACAGAGCACATTATCTTTTATAAAAGCATATGATGTAGGGTCCCATGCAGTATATCCTCTGGCCTCAAAGGTTGCTCTCAGTCCGCCGGAAGGCAGGCTTGAAGCGTCAGGCTCACCGTGGATAAGTTCATTTCCCGAAAACTCCATAATGACCCGTCCGCCGTCCACCGGAGAAATGAAGCTGTCATGCTTTTCAGCAGTAAATCCGGTCATAGGCTGGAACCAATGGCTGAAATGGGTTGCTCCCTTTTCGATAGCCCAATCCTTCATTGCATTGGCTACCACATATGCGGCGGCGCTGTCAAGTCGTCGTCCTTCCTTAATGGAACGCTGCACCTGCTGAAAAACATCCTTAGGCAGGCGGGCACGCATAACGGAATCATTAAAAACCATTGAACCGAAAACTTCTGTGGCTGTATTCATATCTCCACCATACTTTCTCCATATAAAACGGTAAAATATACTTTTATCATAAGTATATTCCTATAAAAAAATTTTGTCAACGATTTTTGCCGCTGTAATTTTTTATCGATTAAAAGTGTAAAAGAGCTTGACAAACGCCGGAGCGGGTATTATTATTAAGCCAATATATGAAACCTGTGATGAAGAGTAAGTAGCTTTCTGTTCGTTTTTCAGAGAGTCGCCGGTTGGTGTAAGGCGATAATCGGGCAGCTTGTGAATGGGCTTCTGAGGGTGACCGAAAGCTTTTTAAGTGAGTAGCAGTCAACGGGTATCCCGTACCCGTTATCAGTGCGGGGTCGTATGATGGTACGATTATATGAGTGGGTATTTTTATTTACCAACTTGGGTGGCACCGCAGGTTATTATTCCTGTCCCTTGATTTTGAGGGACAGGATTATTTTTTTATTGTGAGGTTTTTGAGATGTTTCTATTATCTAAACGATGGCGGCTTTTAATTTCCCCGTAAAAACTATATAAATATTTATTTTGGAGGATTTTAAAATGAAAAAAATTATATCTATTATATTATGTACTGTTTTAGCTTTGTCCCTTGCCGCATGCGGCGGAAGCGGCAATGAAAACAATTCTGACATCCCGCTCATCGGAATATCTCAGTATGGTGAACACCCTTCTCTTGACAACTGCTTTAAAGGTTTTCTTTTAGGTCTTGAAGAAGCCGGACTCAAAGAGGGTGTAGATTATAATTACATCTACCAGAACGCAGGCTTTGACGATAATATAGCCGTTCAGATAGCTCAGAATTTCTCCGCAAAAAACGTTGACTTAATGTGCGGCATTGCCACCAACTCCGCTACCGCCTGTTATGCTGCCGCAGAAGATAAAAACATTCCCGTTATCTTCAATGCAATCACCGACCCTGTCGAAGCTAAGCTTGACTCAGGTAATGTTACCGGCATTTCCGATAAGCTCCCGATAGATGCCCAGTTAAAGCTCATCAGAGCATGTCAGAGTGATGCAAAAACTATCGGCATTGCATACACCACCAGTGAACCTAATTCTGTTTCCGCTATTGCAGAATACAAAGAAAAAGCTCCCGAATACGGCTTTGAAATAGTAGCTGTGGGCGTAACTTCTCAGGCTGAGGTAACTCAGGCCATAGACAGCCTTATCCAGAAAGGCGTTGACTGCATTTCAAATCTCACAGACAACAATGTTGTTGGTGTGTTAGATACTATTCTTGACAAAACCAACGAAGCCGGAATTCCCGTTTACGGCAGTGAAATTGAACAGGTAAAGAAAGGCTGTATTGCTTCAGCCGGTATAGAGTATGTTGAGCTTGGCAAACAGACCGGCAGAATGGCTGCAAAGATTTTAAAGGGTGAAGCAAGCTGTGAGGATATTCCCTACGAAACAGTTACTGACTTTGAGGTATACATTAACAGTGCCGAACTGCAGAAGCTTGGTATAACTCTTCCTCAGGATATAGTTGATACAGCAATAGACATCTGCGAAAGCAAGTAAGGAAAACTGATTATGGAATTTTTAGAATTACTTGAAAGTACGGTTACTCAGGGATTCATATATGCCCTTTTGACCTGCGGAATATACATTACTTATAAGCTGCTGGATTTTCCGGATCTGACAGTAGACGGCAGTTTTCCTTTAGGTGCTGCTGTTACCGCAGTTATGTTAACCAAAGGTGTTAACCCGTTTCTGACTCTTGTTATTGCTATGGCGGCGGGAGCTTTGGCAGGCTTTGCTACCGGCTTTATACACGTTAAGCTTAAAGTCCGTGATTTGCTTGCCGGCATTATTACAATGACCGCTCTTTTCTCTATCAACCTCCAGATTGCAGGCTCAAATCTTAATATCGGCCGTGATGTAGATACAATTTTTGTAGCACCGCCATTTGATGCTCTTTTTGGTTCTATGGGACTTATACACCGCAAATTTATAATTTCTCTTATTTTAGTTGTAATATTCAAGGTAATCCTTGATTTATATTTTGAAACTAAAAACGGCCTTCTTTTAAGAGCTACCGGAGATAATGCAGATCTCGTTACTACCCTTGCAAAGGATAAGGGTAAAATGAAGATTTTAGGTCTTGTTATCGCCAATGCCCTTGTTGCCCTCGCCGGAGCTGTCGTATGCCACGAGCAGAGAGGATTTTCAGCTACCATGGGTACAGGCCAAATGGTTTTCGGACTTGCGGCAGTTATTATAGGAACTACAATATTTAAAAAGCTTTCTTTTGTAAAAGGAACCACAGCCGTTTTAGTAGGCAGCATTGTATATAAAGGCTGCATACAGCTTGCCATAAGTCTCGGGCTTCCGGCAAACCTTTTAAAACTGATAACAGCTGTACTGTTCCTTATCATTCTTGTTCTCGGAAACCGCGGGGAAGGCAGGTCAAAGAGTAATGCTTGAACTAAAAAATATAAGAAAAATATATAATCCGGGTTCTGTCACTGAGATGTGTCTTTTTGATGACTTTAACCTCAGCATTAAAGACGGCGAATTTGTTTCCGTTGTCGGAAGCAACGGCAGCGGTAAGACTTCCATGCTGAATATTATCTGCGGCAGCATACCTATTGAAGGCGGAGAAATACTTATAAACGGTGAAAAAATCAACGGTCTTGATGATTATAAGCGCTACCGTAAGATAGGCAGAGTTTACCAAAATCCCTCTATGGGAACATGCCCCAATCTTACCATGCTTCAAAATCTTTCACTTGCCGATAACAAGGGTAAGCGTTTCGGGCTCAGCAAAGGCACCAATTATAAGAGAGCAGATTATTACAGAGAGCAGCTTGCAAGTTTAGGCTTAGGGCTTGAAAACAAAATGGATATTAAACTGGGCGCCCTTTCAGGCGGTCAGAGGCAAGCTGTGGCTCTCGTAATGGCAACCCTTACACCTATTGACTTTTTAATTTTAGATGAGCACACAGCGGCTCTCGACCCAAAAACAGCAGAAATCATCATGCAGCTCACCGATAAAATAGTAAAAGAAAAAAATCTCACCGCTATAATGGTCACTCACAACCTGCGTTATGCCGTTGAATATGGTAATCGGCTTCTTATGATGGATAAAGGGCATGTGATTTTAGATAAGGCAGGAGAAGAAAAGGCTAAAGTGACAGTTGACGACCTGCTTCACATTTTCAATGAAATCAGCATTGAATGTGGTAACTGATAAGATGTGTATGCGGGAGAATATTAGCAGAACGCATACATAAAAATCTTGTTTCCCCCAATATAAGCATATCAAAACTTTTGGACATCCAGAGTCAATTTCCTCGTTACGCAAAAATAAGCGCAGAATTACGCGGAATACATTTTAACGGCGCACCAGTGAGATACTTCTGAGCAATGTACCATGAGTGTTTTAAAAAATATCCTAAGAAATCCGGCTGCTCCATGATTTCTTAGGATATTTTTATCTGAACTTTATAAAACACTTTATACCAAGTTAGATTATTGGTTACCCTACTGCAACTGCCCCAATGCAAATCCGGCAGCAAATCCATAAATAGCTTCTATACAAATACTCTGCCAAGGGCGCCGTCTTTTATGTTATAATAAATTTATATTTTGCAAATGTCATATTTTGTGCTTATAAATCGTTTTATAGACAGAGGCCTCAAATAACATAGGAAAGGCGGTGCAGCAGATGAATGAAATGCAAGCGCAAAGACTGGTAGAGCTTTATTCGGATATGATACTGCGAATTGCTTACCACTACATGAACCACTGCAGCGACGCTGAGGACATTTGCCAGAGCGTATTTTTGAAATATCTTACTATGAATAAACATTTCAAGGATCGCGAGCACGAAAAGGCATGGATTATACGCACAACTATAAATGAGTGTAAGGACAGCCTTAAAAGCGCATGGAGGAGAAAGACGGTTCCCCTTGATGCGGCGGCAGACAAGGAAATTCCCGCTGAACCACAAGGCGAACTGAGTCAGGCTATAAAGAAATTGCCGAAAAATTACAGGCTCAGTATATACCTGCACTACTATGAGGGCTATTCTGCCAGAGAAATCGGCTTATTTATAGGCAAAAGCGAAAACACTGTCTGTGCCTACCTTTCCAGAGGAAGAAAGAAACTTAAGGATATTTTATCCGAAGGTGACGAAGGAGGTTTCAGAAATGTCAGAGTTTAAAAAAGACTATAAGCAGTCTATGGACAGCCTGCATTTTTCCGAGAATGCCAAATTCCGGATGACGGAGAAGCTTTGCCAGAAAAGCCTCCGGAGTCGGAAAGGCAATAATATGAATAAGAAATTTGTTTTAATTCTGGCAGCGGTTTTGATTATTGCTGCTCTGTGCGGCGCGGCGTTCCATGTTTTCTGGTCAAATACTCTTACTTTAACTGCCAATACTTCTCAGTCCCAGCGAATTGCAGCCGAGCATAGCGGACTTTCAAGCAAGCCTGCAAAAAATGCACAGGACACTGATACCGTGAGTGTTACAGAACAGGGTGTAACAGTGTCGGTGGAACAGGTAATCGCGGATAAGCACAGCGCAGAAGTTGCGCTCGTAATTTCCGGATTTGAACTTGCCGACGGAGAATTCCCCGATATATACGGTATGGGAGCAGAGCTCGGAGGAGAGGAAATTTTCACTTCGCTTAGCGGAAGCTTTTATGATGGTATAACTGTAAACGAAAACGGTGAATCGGTATATGATGACGGAACTCCCGTTAAGCTTAACTCTGAGGGCTGTTCTATTTCCAGATTTGCAGATTCCGACGGAAATTTCAGATTCAGAATGACAATGAAAACCCAGAAAGACATGGATAAATACAAGGGGCAGCCTTTAAAGGTGTGGATAAGTAATCTGGGCACTGGTGATAAGGGAGAACACAGAACAGATATAGAAGCAACATGGACTCTCTCATGGCCTTTTGAGGGCAGCGGTGAAATAAGAGAGCTGGAAGTGAATAAACCTATCGGCAGCTCCGGCAACACCTTAAAAGATGTTCAGCTTACACCTCTGGAAATAAATACTGTTGTACAGCTCAGCGAACCCTTTGATGGGTGGGAAACCCTTGACTTCCTGAGTCCGAGGCTTGAGGGATACCGCACCTCAGACGGCATTATACATAACAGCCTCCTGCCCGGAACAGAAGGGTATATTGATAAAGAAACCCTTCTTGCAAAGCAGAATACTAAGTCCAATGAAATTATTGAAGTAAATAATGTGGATGCACTTATCTATGCAACATATGAGCTTGATGAAACTACCGGTAATTATATAAGAGATGAAATTGTTGTAGAATTTAATTAAAATTCGTTGTAAAACACCCTCTGCCGAAAAAGGTTGAGGGTGTTTTTACTATAAGCGCGTAAAGGGCTTGAACTAAAATATTGCAAATATGTATGCAGAGACTTTTTTCAAAGTACGTTAAATATAAATAAACTCTTCGGAGGCAGACATAATAACCCCAAAACTATTATAAAAACAAGTCATTGATATGCACAGACGAGAACTATACCACTAAGGGTCGAAACATGTGATAAACAGCTTCTAAAAGACCGCCCTGGAAATGGTGAATATCTTTTGGTTCCGGCCGGAAACTGTAAGAGCCGTTATCTTACTCTCATTCCCTCCGTAATGAAGCTTTAAAAAAGAAGGAAAATCAGGAATACCGGAAAATCCCGGACATCACGCTGCCCCTTTCTCCGGTCAATCCCTTGATTAAACTACTTCGTACAGGTAAAGTGTCCCGTTCGTCCTACATTATAAATTCAGGGCTGTGCCTTTGTAGCACAGCCCTTTTAATCTGGATTTCAAAATTTTTAGGTCTTGACAATAGTCCTGAAATGGACTATAATGCAAATAGTCCGATTATGGACTATATTCAGTGCATAAATTAAGCATGTAAGGAGGATAAGCAGTGGATAACAATACCAATGCAATAAAAGTCTTAAAAGAAAACAATATTCCTTATTCAGTAATGGAATATCCTGAAAACGGGCCTGTTGCAGCTGTGGAAGTTGCCGAATATTTCGGCTTTGGTGACAGCGCCGACCGTCTTTTCAAAACCCTTGTTACAACGGATCGCAAAGGCGGCTATTATGTATTCTCCCTGCCCGGTGAAAAGCGTCTTGATCTCAAAAAGGCTGCGGCATTTGTCGGAGTTAAAAATCTTCAAATGTTAAAGCCGGATGTATTTATGGAACTTACCGGTTATGTCCACGGCGGCTGCTCCCCTCTCGGCATGAAAACTCTGCTGCCTACCGTTTTGGATGAAAGCGCAAAAAAACGGGACACGATTTATGTTTCCGGCGGTCGTGTCGGCCTGCTGCTTGAAATTGACCCTAAGGTTCTGGAAAACCTTGTAGACGCGAAGTACGCAGATATAACAAAGTAAAAAGAAAGGAAAATTAAATTATGGATTTCAAAGAATTAGCTGAAAAACGTTATTCATGCAGAAAATTTACTGACCGCAAGGTAGAAAGAGAACTGCTAAATAAGATTGTTGATACCGCAATTTCCGCTCCCACCGCAGTAAATAATCAGCCATACAAAATCTTTCTTATGGATTCCGAGGAGGCAAAGCAGAACATTCGGAAGGCTACAAGCTGCTCATTCGGCGCAGACACATTCCTTATTGTCGGCGGTAAAAAAGAGGACGGTTGGGTAAGATCCTTCGATAAAAGGAATTTTGCCGATGTAGATGCAAGTATCGTTGCTACCCACGTTATGATGGAAATATATGACCTTGGCCTTGCTACCACATGGGTAGGTTATTTTGATGCACCCATGCTCAAGGAAATTTACCCCGATATGCGTGATTATGACCTGATTGCCCTGTTCCCAATCGGTTACAGTGCAGAAAAAGGCGGTCAGCCCTCCCCCAAGCATTACGAGAGAAAATCCCGCGAAGAAATGATGACCGTATTATAAACCAATCAGGAAATGGGAAGTGATTTATATATGAACGAAGAATTAGGAAAATGGAACAGACTTGCAAAACATCAGGACGAGATTTACCATAATTACGCGAAAAATATAGGGCTGACTGACGCGCAGTTCTGGGTTTTATACGCCTTATGTGAAACCGATCAGGCTCTTTGCCAGAATACTTTCTGCGAAAACTGGTGCTATTCCAAGCAGACAGTCAGCGCCGCAGTTGCAAGTCTTGAAAAATCAGGTTTAGTTTATCTCAGCTTTGCCGAAGGTTCCCGAAAGCAGAAGGATCTGAGATTAACCGAAGCAGGAGAAAGATTCTGCGATAAGCACATACGTTCATTACTGGCATCCGAAGAAAAGGTTCTGCAATCACTTACCCCTGATGAAAGAAACGAATTTTTCCGCCTGCTGGAGGGTTTACTTAGCAGGCTGGAAGATGCACTGCAAACCTGATTTTTATCCATATCTACACTTTTCATCGGGTAAATCGGGAGAATGTTTTATAATATATACCTCTCCCCTCTCCGCCCGCTCTGTTTACATATATAAAAAACTGCACCCCGTTTGTCGGCATAAAAATGCTTTATAAACGGGGTGCAGTTAATTTTCAGTCTGTTTTCTGATCTTTATTTAAAAATTCTTTTACTTTTTTAGCGTCCTCCGAAAGAACCTTAACTTTATTCAGCAGATTTCCATAGAACATTTTTACGTCAGCGTCAGCTAAAATATAACGAACCTGACCGTTATTTATTGCAATAGAAAACAGCCTTTCAATCTGTTCCGGAGTCCATGCAGTATATTCGCTCAGTTTTTCAATGGTTTCATAGGTCTTTGCAAAGCTTCGGCTATTATCCAGAGCATTGATCATTCTGGTTCTCTCCCGCTCATTTTCATCGCTAAGCTGATCGGCTTTAATATATTCTTTTCTGCATTTATAATATTTTTCTTCCAGAACCTCTGCCTTCGCGGTTTTTTCTATAATTGCCTTTACGAGTACATCCAGTTCAGACCCGTCTGTATAGTCCGCCGGGGTAAAATACTTAATTCTGTCTTCCCGCATCATCTGATAAACCTTGGACTTGTCCTTAGTATCAGCATTAAATACGCCTATTGAGTGGCCGCCGTATTTGTTTACAAGCTTCATACACGGAACATCTGTATCACTGTCTCCGATGTAAACCATATTGCGAAACGGAACTCTTATTTCCTCGGGAGAAAAATACTCATTGACGCCCTGATCGTTTACATCCAGAACACCTTTTTCTATTCTGAAAAGGTATTGTGTTTTATTTGTAAAGTTAATTACCTGCGCCGGCCATACAGCCACATTATTTTCGTCGTAGTAAAAGGAGCAGGCGTAAATTTTCTCAAATTCTCCCGCTACCTTTGTTCCCTCAATCATTTCCTTTAATCCGGATGAAATGATGTAATGCTCCACCTTTACACCGTGCTCCAGTCCGTACTCTCTTATCCGGCTGAACCAGTCCTCAACGCCCGGGAAAAGCTCCACCTTTGAGCCGTAATCGTTAAGATTGTCCCGTGTTAAATCCACCTGTCCGTGGGCCTTGTTTATCATTGAGAACATCCATGCAAGATTCTGATCCATATCATTATTTTCTGCCAGAGCGTTTGACTCTTTCCAGAATTCATCTACCTCACAGCCTACTGACTGAATGTAGCCCTGAGCCTGCATATCATCGGGAGAAAGGGTCTTATCAAAGTCATAGCAGATAGCCAGAACAGGCTTATCTTCTTTTTCTTTCCTATCGTAATGTTTGTTTTCCATTAATACCTCCTAAGCAGAAATAACTATTCAGAATACAATTTATATGTTTTATTATATTGCATGAACTGCAAAATGTACAGCGTAACTGCATAATAAAAAAGTCCGGGCATATTCGTCTGCCCGGACTTTTTTATCAAGCATATATTTTAGCCGTACTGTTCTGAAATATAAATATGCAAAATTTCTTTCAAAACTGTTTTGGCTAAGACCGTCGATTACTTTCCTTTA
>JAHHRQ010000063.1 GCA_020025715.1 Oscillospiraceae bacterium
TATTATTCAGTTCTCTCCCAAGGCAGGTCCACATACTGTGGTTCATAGGATAGTGCAGGAAGAATTTTTTCGATTAAATCAGCGGTGGAAATCTTCAAGGTTGAAGTATTGAGGCAGGGATGACAGCCGAAATATTCATCTTTAAGCAAGTCTCTGTCAATAACAAGATGAACTTTCTTTTCCTTGTCGTTCATAAGTCCCAGAACACTGACGGAACCGGGAGTAATGTCCAGCAACTCACTCATGTGCTCAGGTGTTGCAAAGCTCAGTCTTGCAGTACCTATCTGCTTTGAAAGAAGCTTTGTGAAAAACGGCTTTTCGCCGGGCATAAGCAGGAGATAAAACTCCGTCTGCTGACGATTTGTCAGGAAAAGATTTTTGCAGATCTTTGCACCCAGAACCTTTTCCACATCCTCGCACAAGGCTATGGTATCTGCCGCATCGTGGTCGGCTCTCATATACTTAATGCCGAGTTTATCCAGCAGCTCATAGCAGCGCATTTCTTTAGCCTCTCTGCCCTGCGCTCCGCCTTCATGCAAAATACTGTCTATAAACATATATCACCTTTTATTAGACGGCAGCCAGATACGCTGTTCCTCCGCCTTCTTTATAAGCTCCTCCCTGAAATCTGGGTGAGCGATAGAAATAAGCTTTTCGGCTCTCTGCCATGAGCTCATACCGGCAAGGTTTACACAGCCGTACTCGGTGACAATATAATAGCTCTGGCTTCTGGGAGTTGTAATTATATCGCCGTTAAACTGAGGTAGAATTCTGGAATGCTTCTGACCCTTTTTATCGGTAAATGTGGAGCTCATACAGAGGAAGGATTTACCGCCCTTTGACATTGAAGCACCGGTTACAAAGTCCAGCTGTCCGCCTGTTCCGCTGATCTGACGCAGTCCGGAGCTTTCGGAAGAAACCTGACCGTAAAGGTCAACGTTCAAGCAGCCGTTAATAGACACCAGATTATCGTTCTGCGCGATAACATTGGGATCATTAACATAGCTCATGGGATAGCCCGCAACAGAGGGGTTATCATCTATCCAGTCGTAAAACTCTCTTGTACCAACAGCAAGGCCAAGAAGTCCTTTACCCTTATGGAAGTTCTTGCGGCGGTTTGTGAGCTTACCCGCCTTTGCCATTAACATAAAACCGTCAGAGCAAAGCTCAGTGTGCATACCGAGATCCTTAAGGTCAGAGTCAGCAATCAACGCTCCAAGAGCATTGGGAGTACCGCCTATGCCAAGCTGAATAGTAGTACCGTCTTCGATATGAGGAAGAATGAACTCTGCAATCTTTATATCCTCTTCAGAGGGCGGAAGCATGGGAGGTGAAAACGGTTCTATATATCCGGCTTCAACCACATAATCGACCTCGGAAATATGAACAAGTTCACCCTCGCCGCCCCGAATTCTGGGCAGAGCTTCATTGACCTCAAGAATAACATGGTCGGCTTTTTCTATAATGGCTCTTGCAACACCGGTGGAGCCGGAAAGGTTAAAATAACCGTGCTTATCCATTGGTGTTACGCTTATCATTGCTACATTAACAGTAAGGAAATTTTCATAATACCATGGCAGGTTTCTAAACACCATAGGAGTGAAGAAAGCTCTTCCCTGGTCGCACATTTTTCGCTCATAGCCGGAGCAGTGCCATGTGTTATATACAAAATGCTCCATTGTGGGGTCACACTCAATCACCTGAATGGGACCTATGGTAAGATTACCTCTTACCTTCACATTATGAAGCTCATCTTTTCGCTTTGCGAGTGCCGCATCAAGCTTTGCAGGAAAAGCAACATTGGACGCATAGTCTATCCAGTCGCCGTCCTTTACTATTTTTACCGCCTCATCCGGAGTGCGGAGTTTTGTTTTGTATTCAGAATAAAAATCCATTTAATCACCCTATAAAATTATAACATAGGATATAAAAAAATAAAAGCGGCAAAACCTGCCGCTTTTCCTACACACATAAATTAAAAAGGGGCGCATTTTCATGCGCCCCCGAAAGTATGTACTTTTATGAAAACTCAGGCCGAATTAAGCCTTTGCTTCCTCTTTCTTGCCCTTGGCGAGAACCTTTACGCCCTCAACAACAAGGATAGCAGCAAGAATGATCAGGCCGATAGACCAGAGCATCTGGAACCAGTCGCCCCATGCAGCAGCACCAGCAACAATAGCCTTAACCTTACCGATTATGGTCATTACAAGAGAAGCACCGGTAGCAACGAGCATGAAGGTCATAGGTACGTAGAACATCTTGTTGTTCTTGCCGATGTTAGCAAGCCATGCAGCAACAGCCAGCATAGCGATACCGGCAAGCAGCTGGTTAGCAGCACCGAATACGCCCCAGATCTGGTTCAGGCCCAGGAAGCCCATGCCGCAGCCGACGATTACCATGATAAGGGTAGATACGAAGGGCTTAGCAAAGAATCCGCGAACACCCTTGATATCCTCGGGCTTCTCGCCTTCCTTGACAAAGAGCTCAGAGAACATGTAACGTGCAAGACGAGTACCGGAGTCCAGAGAGGTCAGAGCAAAGACGGAAACTGCCAGAGTCAGCAGAGTGTAAACAGTGTCGTATACGGGGTTGGAAGCATCAGCAGCACCACCGAACATGGTAGCAACTGCGGTTGCAATACCACCTGCGAAGATGGTAGGAGGTGCGGAGAGCTTGAAGACATCGCCGCCGCCTGCGTCAACCTTGTTGAATACGATACCGACAGCAATCAGGGAGATGATAGCCAGAGCAGACTCAACAATCATAGCGCCGTAGCCGATAACCTTAGCGTCCTTCTCGGAGTCAAGCTGCTTGGAAGTAGTACCGGAACCAATCAGAGAGTGGAAACCGGAAACTGCACCACATGCAACAGTGATGAACAGAGTGGGGAACAGGTACTGGCCTGCGGAGGGATTGAAGGAAGTGTATGCAGGGAGAATAATCTGCATGTTGGAACCAACGATACCAACAACAGCGATGATCATCATGCCGTAAAGCAGGAAGGAGCTCAGATAGTCACGGGGCTGGAGCAGCATCCAAACAGGAAGCAGAGAAGCAACCATAACGTAAACTGCGATGAAGAGAACCCAGAAGGTACGACCGAGGTTGACACCGACGTTCAGGCCGATAGCAACGATAGCGATAATACCAATGATACCAACAACGGTAGCAGGACCTATCTTAGCATTCTTTCTGTATACGAAGAAGCCGAAGATAAATGCAATAACAATGAACAGCAGAGAAGTAGTAGCTGTGGATGCATGCTCGGAAACGTTAGCACGGCCAACAGTGAAGATGGGGCCTTCGGACATGAAGGTACCTGCAACAACTGCGGTGAAGGAAGCGATAACGAGAATCAGAACGAGCAGTGCAAAGACGGTGAACAGTCTCTGAGCACGGACACCCATGTTAGCCTTGATAACTTCACCAATGGAACCACCATTGTGACGAATAGAGGCGAACAGAGCACCGAAGTCATGAACAGCACCGAAGAAGATACCACCGATGACGACCCACAGGAAAACGGGGACCCAACCGAAAACGGAAGCCAGGATAGGTCCGTTGATGGGGCCTGCGCCAGCGATGGAAGAGAAATGGTGGCCCATCAGTACGGCGGGGTTAGCAGGAACGAAGTCCTTTCCGTCATAACTGGTGTGTGCCGGGGTTTCACGTGTGGGATCTACACCCCACTGTTTTGCAAGCCAGCTACCATAGAAAACGTAGCCAAGGGCGAGCAGAACCAATGCGATTACAAGAATAAGAATTGCGCTCACACTTTTCACTCCTTAAATAAAAAATGTTTTAATATTAGCATTTGCGTCAGGTCTTCTCCTCCCTGGCGGCAAATAGCTTTTTAAAGAAAGGTACCAGACTGTGTCCGGCTTTGTTTGTGTAGGTTTTCTGAGTTTCAAGGTCGACAGCTCCGGAGAGGAGATTGGTAAAACCATGGAGAGAGAAACGGTAGCTCTTGGAAAATTCTCTTTTTACCATAGGCTTTATTTCATTCTCATCAATTCTGTCAGCTATGAAAACAACCTTCACATTTGTATACTGGTGCTCTTTGTGGGGCTTCACTCTGGGAAGACCGTCAGCGAGAGCAAAATCGGTGCACTTTTCTATAAGTTCCTTGGAAAATTCGGGTGCGGAAAATATGTAGGCGTATTCATTTGTTTCATTTCCCCAGACTATGTTTTTCTTGCTGAGCCAGTATTTTTCGGATCTTGAAAAATAATCTGCTCTGAAAACAAGAGGAATATCGTCAGGCGCTTCCATGTCGACTATGTTGTAGTATGCGCTGTATGAATCCCTTAGAATTTCAAGGAATTTCTGCCGCTCGATTGCCATTGATAATGCCTCCCGGAAAAATGAACAAATTATGACTAGTGATAATATAACACTAAATCCGGAAAATTTCAATAGGTTTTTAGAACATTTTTTGTTTACATAGCACAGACAATTTCCATTTTTGGTTTTTTAAAACATTATTTGTAATTCTTTGTAAGACGTATTATAAATCTTTTTTATAATCAGAACTTTTTAACAGATTTTAAAAATTTAAGTTTATTCGTTTACAAGTCTCGAATTTTGTTGTATTATTAGTACGTTTGTTTAAATTTAAAATGACTGCTGGAGTATATGATATTATGGATTTTAAACTTTGCGTTCCCTGCCTTCTTGGCCTTGAAGGACCTATATCCGACGAGCTCAGAAAGCTGGGTATGAATAATGTGGCAGCTGAAAACGGCCGTGTATATTTTACCGGAGGTTTTGAAGAAATTGCCAAAGCCAATGTGTGCCTTCGCATAGGCGAGAGAGTTCTTATTGAGGTAGGCAAGTTTCAGGCTTTAAGCTTTGAGGAGCTTTTTCAGGGCACCAAAGCCCTCCCCTGGGAAATATTCATTCCCAAAGACGGCGCCTTCCCCGTAAAGGGACATTCTCTCAACTCAAAGCTTTTTTCCGTGTCTGACTGCCAGAGCATTATTAAAAAGGCTGTGGTGGAACGCCTCAAGAGCAGATACAATATTCAGTGGTTTCAGGAAACCGGCGCACTGTACCAGATTCAGTTTTCTATAATGAAGGATCAGGTATCCCTGTGCATTGACACCACCGGCCCCGGCCTGCACAAGAGAGGTTACAGACCCGCTCACAATGCTGCACCTTTAAAGGAGACCCTTGCCGCTGCCATGGTAAATCTTTCCCGTTACAGAGGAAAGGGTGATTTCTGCGACCCCTTCTGCGGCAGCGGTACTATTCCTATAGAAGCCGCACTCATTGCAAAGAACAGAGCCCCCGGTCTTTACCGCAGCTTTACCGCAATGGGCTGGAAGAATTTTGACCAAAATGTATGGAACAAGGTTAAAGACGAAGCCAGAAGCCGTGAGTTTAACGGTGATTATCATATAGTAGGCTCTGATATTGACCCCAACGCAATCGCCATTGCCCGTGAAAACGCAGAGCGCGCCGGTGTTGCGGATATAGTCACCTTCGAAGTTGCAGACGCAATGAACTTTAACAGACAGACTGAACGCGGCATCATCGTCACAAATCCCCCCTACGGTGAAAGAATTATGGAAAAGCAGGAAGCTGAGGCTCTGTATAAAGGCTTCGGTCAGGTTTATAAAGGCCTTGACAACTGGCAGCTTTATCTGCTTTCTTCCCACACTGAGTTTGAACGCAGCTTCGGAAAACAGGCTGATAAAAAACGCAAGTTATATAATGGTATGATTAAGTGTGATCTGTTCATGTATTTTAACAGAAAGTAAGGAATTATATTTGGAGGAAGATATATGAAACACCTGTTCATCGTTAATCCCGTAGCAGGAGGAAAAAATCGTTCCAACGAAATAAGAGAAAAAGTTGAAGAAGTGTTTAAGCACCATGACGGTACATATGAAATATATGTAACCAAGGCCCCTATGGATGCTACTGATAAAATAAACAAGGAGGCCGCGTCCGGTGAGCCGCTTCGGGTTTATTCCTGCGGCGGTGACGGCACTTTCGGTGAATGTGCCTGCGGTGCCGCATTAAAGGACAATGTGGCTGTCTGCCCCTTCCCTGTCGGTACCGGCAATGACTTCTGCCGCATGTTCGGCGAGGAGCAGGATTTATACCGTGACCTCGACGCACTGGTTGAGGGCTGGGAAACTCCCATTGACCTTATAAGCTGCAACGGCCGTTACAGTACAAATATATGCTCCGTGGGTATAGACGCAAGAATCGGCACAAACGTACATAAATATGCTAAGATTCCCTTTTTCGGCGGCGCTGCCGGATATGTTCTTTCCTCAATCGTTGAAATGTTCAAGGGCATTGCGGAAAATATGAAGGTGCGCTCCAAAAACTTTGAGGCTGAAGGCAAGCACACTCTTATCTGCGCCTGCAACGGCAGCTACTACGGCGGCGGCTTCCACCCCTGCCCTGCTGCAAGACCTGATGACGGTATTATGGACGTGCTTGTTATAAAGCAGGTAAGCCTTCTTACCTTTGCCTCTCTTATTAAAAAGTTTGCCGCCGGTGAAGCAGACGAAATCGAAAAATATGTCACCCACCTGCGCACCGATGAGCTGGAGATAGAGTTCGACAACGAATCCATTGTCAACTTCGACGGCGAAGCAATGCACTCCAAGGTTGCAAAAATGAAGCTTGTCCACAATGCAATGAATCTTATAGTCCCCAAAGGCATGCACTTCTTTGACGAAGTTAAGAAAGAGGAAATGGACACCGCAGCCGCCATTTAAGCGGTACTTTCCTTCTAAATTCAACTTTGTAACAAAAAGTTTATAAATTTTCCCCCGGATTTTCATTCAGGGGGCTTGAAATTTAAAAATATTGTGGTATTATTAGCACCGTTAGCACTCATAGGTATAGAGTGCTAACGGTGTTGAATTTTGTAAACAAATTTAGGAGGCATATATTATGAAACTTAGACCTTTGGCTGACAGAGTAGTCCTCAAACAGAACGAAGCTGAGGAGCGCACTTCCTCCGGCATATTCCTGACCGCTTCCGCTCAGGAGAAGCCCGAAGTTTACGAAGTTGTTGAAGTCGGCCCCGGTGGAATGGTTGATGGCAATGAGGTTGAGATGATAGTTAAGGCAGGACAGAATGTTCTGGTTGGTAAATACAGCGGCAGCAAGGTAAAACTTGAAGATGTTGAGTACACTATCGTCCGTCAGTCTGACATTCTGGCAGTTATTGAGTAATAAGGAGGCTAATTTATAATGGCTAAACAGATTATTTACGGTGAAGAAGCAAGAAAAGCTCTTGAGCGCGGCGTAAACCAGCTCACCGATACAGTTAAAATCACTCTTGGACCTAAGGGCAGAAACGTTGTTCTGGATAAGAAGTTCGGCTCTCCCCTGATCACCAACGACGGTGTTACCATCGCAAAGGAAATCGAGCTTGAGGATGCTTTCGAGAACATGGGCGCACAGCTCATCAAGGAAGTTTCCACCAAGACCAATGATGTTGCCGGTGACGGTACCACTTCCGCAACTGTTCTGGCTCAGGCCATGATCAGCGAAGGTCTTAAGAATCTGGCAGCAGGTGCTAACCCCATCAACGTCAACAAGGGTATGAAGAAGGCAACTCAGGCTGCTGTTGAGGCTGTCAAGGCTGCTTCTCAGCCTGTCTCCTGCTCTCACGACATTGCACGTGTAGGTACCATTTCTTCCGGTGACGAAGTTATCGGTAACCTGATCGCCGAGGCAATGGAGAAGGTAAGCCAGAACGGCGTTATCACCATTGAGGAGAGCAAGACCGCTGATACTTACAGCGATGTTGTTGAAGGTATGCAGTTTGACCGCGGCTACCTGTCCCCCTACATGGTAACAGATACTGATAAGATGGAAGCTGTTCTTGATGACGCTCTCATCCTTATTACCGATAAGAAGGTAACCAACATTCAGGAAATCCTGCCTCTGCTCGAGAAGATCGTTCAGGGCGGCAGAAAGCTCCTCATCATTGCTGAGGATGTAGAGGGCGAGGCTCTTGCTACTATCGTTCTCAACAAGCTGCGCGGCACCTTCACCTGCGTATGCGTCAAGGCTCCCGGCTTCGGCGACAGACGTAAGGAAATGCTTCAGGATATTGCAGTCCTCACCGGCGGTACTGTTATCTCCTCCGATCTTGGCATGGAGCTTAAGGATGCAGGCATTGAAATGCTGGGTCATGCACATCAGGTCAAGGTCACCAAGGAGAACACCGTTATTGTTGACGGCTCCGGCGACAGCAAGGAAATTCAGGCTCGCACCGCTCAGATTCAGCGTCAGATTGAGGAGTCCACTTCCGATTACGACAAGGAGAAGCTCCACGAGCGTCTGGCAAAGCTCTCCGGCGGCGTAGCAGTCATCAAGGTCGGTGCAGCTACCGAGACCGAGATGAAGGAAAAGAAGCTGCGTATCGAAGATGCTCTTAACGCAACCCGCGCTGCTGTTGAGGAAGGCATCGTAGCCGGCGGCGGTACTGCTTATGTTATCGCCTCCAAGGCAGCTGAGAAGCTGGTCTCCACTCTTGAGGGTGACGAAAAGACCGGTGCTGCTATTATCGCAAAGGCACTGAGAGCTCCTATCATGCAGATTGCTGCTAACGCAGGTCTGGAAGGCGCTGTTATCTACAACAACGTTGCAAACAGCGATGCTGTAAACTACGGCTTCGACGCTGCAAATGAGCAGTACGGCGACATGATCTCCATGGGTATTGTAGACCCCACCAAGGTTTGCCGCTGCGCTATGGAGAATGCTTCTTCCGTCGCTTCTATGGTTCTCACCACCGAGAGTCTGGTTGCAGACCTGCCTGAGAAGAATGTTCCTGCAGCTCCCGCACCTGACATGGGCGGTATGTATTGATAAGTTCCTGAAAAGGCTTGAAATACAAGGAGTTTTGACAGGTATAAAGTGGCACTTACCACATATTTACCGCAAAATCTCAGATTATTATAAAAGAACCGATACAGAAATGTATCGGTTCTTTTTTTGCAGCTTTAGCGGCAAAAATCCCACATTTGTATTTTGGAAACCTCTCCTGTATGCCGACAGCAAAGCCGAGAACTTGCTTTTCCTATTTTGCTTTCAAGGGAACCGGTTTTCTATAATATTGAAAACAGCTGTGTAGTACGATATTGAAAAACAAATAAGCTTTTGATATAATTAAAAAAAATTTGAGAATTGATTCGCGTATACCAAAACCGACAATGTTAAATAGGTACACTGCATTATAATTTTTCAGTATATATGGAGGGCTTATGATGAAGAAAAATAAAAAATCTGCCTTAATCGGGATTGCGGTAATTGTCTGCCTTGTTTTTTTGCTCTTTCTTTTCAATAATATATCTGTCAGAACTACTTTCGACAGATATTTGGAAGGCAAATACAAAGAGCCTTTTACAATCGTGAAAGCAGGGAAAAATTACCAAGGCGACAGCGGCCTTGGATACAAGGTAATTGCTAAAAGCGAGCGATTTGATGATCCTTTTGTCATGCGCGCATATCCTGTTCCCGTTGAAAGCAATAATCTTCTGGAAATAAAAGGAGAAAAATACGGGATAGAAGATACTTATCCCGAAGTAATCTTCCAAAACCAGTATATTGATGAGCTTCGGCCGCTCACCGGTGATTTGCCGCTGATGAAGTGCCGGATTAAGCTTGAGGGTTCATCTCTCACTTCGTATGAAATGGCAGAAGGAATGAATGCCTGCCTGCAAAATCCGAAGCATACTTCGTGGGTAACAGTATATCTTCTGACCAATGAGGAGAAATCCATTACGCCTGAATATACCGATGCAATCATACAGCAAATGGAGTCCTGCAAAGCTTATTCTTATGACCTATATATCGGTATTCTGAAAGACGGAAAAACGGTGTCGGAAGAAGAATATTATAAAAACTATAATATGTTCCTTGAGTTCATGGAAAAAAGCGATGCGATTGAGAATATTATCCATTTTACCGGAGGAAATTACGAAGATTTTTATAATTGGACAGACGAAGACAGCGCCGAAAACAAGGCAAGCATCAACGAGTATTTCGATGAAAATGGTTACTGGAAAGATATTCGGGCGCTCGATTATGTAGATTTATCAAACTATGAAAACTTAACCATTCCTACCGCCGAAACTGCCGTGACTCAAGAAGAAGTAGACAATATGCTTCAGCTTCTGCTTAAAGCCTACGGTTCCCATGAATATATTTACGAAGGTGAAATCAAAGAAGGTGACACAATTCGCGTGAAGTTTACGCTCAACACGAATTCGAACACCGCTGATTTAACTCTCGACTCCGATTTCCCTTATGGTGACAAACTCAAAGAAGAATTTATCGGGCGTTCGGTTGGAGAAAGCTTCGAGATTAAGCTTGATAAGGCAGACGGTGCTCAAAACGGCACAGCAAGTTTTACCATTCTCTCCATCATAGGTGATATTCAGTATCCCGAATTTACCGATGAATTTGTACAAGAGAATTTTAACAGCAAATATGGGTGGAAAACAGTTGAGGACGCCGAGAATGAGTGTCGGCAGATTATAAGTGACAACAAGAAATATGCTTATGTAAAGGATTGGCTAACAAATGAAGCAGCAATCTCTGAAATTCCGGAATCTTTAATTGAGTCTTGCTTAGTTATTGAAGTTGAAAAGAACAGATTTAACGCTGAAATAAACGACATGTCTTTTGATGACTATATTTCTATGTTCGTAAACTCAAAACAGGATTTCCACAACGCACTCAGGCAAAATGCAGAAAATAC
>JAHHRQ010000064.1 GCA_020025715.1 Oscillospiraceae bacterium
CCGTTGCACTTGAAATTACCGGGCAAAGGATTTAAAATATATAGACTGAAAATATTACATTGCTTCGGCATACAGGAGATTTGTGATGGGGAACAGTTTTTTAAAATCCATACAAACATCTCGCCTTGAGGATTCGGGTTTTCATTACACTCTGTCCCTCATAAGCGGGAAATATAAACTGGTAGTTTTATATACTCTGGCTACCTTCGATGTAGTACGCTTCAATGAAATGCAGCGTTTCATCGGCAGCATTTCATATAAAACATTAAGCTCTACTCTTAAAGAACTTGAAGAGGATAAGCTCATTATAAGAACAGAATACCCTCAGGTTCCGCCCAAAGTTGAATACAGTCTTTCCCCGCGCGGAAAATCCTTAATTCCGGTTATGCACGCTTTGTGCCAGTGGGGTGAGGACAACAGACTTTGATTCTCAATTCTTATATTGTTATTATTGTATCAGGCAAAAAGAACTCGCACCAGTACGCACCTTGCCGTGAGTTACTAACCCCAAGGTAAGTGTTAAGGGCTTCAAGTCGGCTTTTTGTTGCTGAAATTGCATTTATCGTCTTAAATACTAGCCTTATTGCGCTGATAGATTTAAGCAAAAATTTTCTATAATATTATTGCAGAAACGGGAAAATTGATATAAAAGGTAAAGCCGCTGACTTTTGTCAGCGGCTTTCATTGTTTTCGGTGTTTAATTTTATAAATTCCGTCTGGGTTTAAATGCTGTTTTTAAGATATGGTGCGGTTACAGAACCTGCAGCATTCAGCATATCGGCAGGGCGGCCGGAGAACAGAATTCTGCCTCCGCTCTCGCCGCCGCTGGGGCCGAGCTCCACGGCATAATCTGCGGCTTTAAGAACCTCCAGATTATGCTCAATGACGTAAACGCTGTTGCCTCGCTCAACAAGACGGTCAAAAAGAGCAATCATATTCTGAATATCCTGCAAATGCAGACCGTTTGTAGGTTCATCAAGTATAAATATCTGACCTTTGTCATTTAAGTGAGAGGCAAGCTTTATTCTTTGCAGCTCACCGCCGGACATGGTGGAAAGCGCCTGATTTAAGTGCAGGTATTTAAGTCCCACTTCAATCAGCGGCTTAAGCTTTCTCTCGATTGATGTTCCCTTAAAGAATTCGCAGGCCTGACGGACGGTGAAATCCATTACCTCGGCAATATTGTACCCGCGGTATTTAAATTCAAGAGCTTCTTTTGAATATCTGAGTCCGCCACAGGCTTCACACTCGGTTTCGATTGCATCCATAAATGCCATATCGGAAACAATGATACCTTTGCCGCCGCAGACAGGACATGCGCCCTCACCGTTAAAGGAATACATTCCGGCGCTCTTGCCGCTTTCGGCTGCAAAAAGCTTTCGTATATCGTCGGCAGCGCCTGTGTATGTGCCGGGAGTAGAGCGGAGGCTTGCTCCTATATCTCTCTGGCTGATAGATATTATCTCACCGGGGTACTGGCGCTCAAATTCCTCCATAAGGGAGCTTTTACCGGAACCTGCAACTCCTGCAATTACAGTCAGCACGCCAAGGGGCAGGGAAATGCCTACATTTTTAAGGTTATGGAGATTGGCGTTTTCAATAGAAAAGCTTTCTTTGATTTCTCTGACATGTTCCTTAAAGCCTGACTTCTTTTTAAGAAGCCGGCCTGTAAGAGTGCCGCTTTTGAGAAGCTCGTCATAACTGCCCTCAAAAAGCACGTTGCCGCCTTCAATACCCGCTCCGGGTCCCATATCCACGATATGGTCGGCTATTTCCATCATTTCTCTGTGGTGCTCAACCATTAAAACGGTGTTGCCTCTGTCGCGGAGATTTTCAACCGCTTCTCTCAGAAGGTGAATATCGTGGCTGTGGAGACCTACACTGGGCTCGTCCAGCACGTAGAGAAGGTCAGACAGGGAAGAATTATTGTATTTTGCAATCTTGCACCGCTGTGCCTCACCGCCGGAAAGTGTTCCCATAGGACGATCAAGCGTGAGATAATTAAGGCCTATGTCAATAAGTGCGCCTATGCGGGATGAAAGGGCATCCTTAATATCAACAGCAAGAGGGTCATCAATGTCTTTGAGCCACTCCATAATTTCAGGCAGGGGCATTGCGCTTACATCAGCGATATTCTTACCGCCGATTTTGCAGGAAAGAATGGTCTGATTAAGACGCTGACCGTGGCAGAGAGGGCAGGGGCCTTTATTAACCAGCGGTTCAAGCTTCTTCCAGTGAACCTTTGCATCGTCACGCTTCAGCATGCGGTTCATGCGGTACATAAGGCCCTCGTAGGTTGCGGTCTTGTAATATTCAGGAGGTGGATTTTTAAGCTTCATAGGCTCCTGATACAAAAACAAATCCAGTTCTTCCGGCGTATAGTCCTTTATCTTTTTGTTGTTATCGAAAAGACCGCAGCCGCCGTAATAAAGCCAGCGCCACTGGCCAGGCTCAAATGCAACGTAGCGTATAACGCCGGGGTCATTAAGGCACTTATCAAAATCAACCAGCTTGTGTACATCAATCTCCGTGTATTCACCCAGACCGTCACACTTGGGGCAGCGGCCCTGAGGGTGGTTAAAGGAGAAGGTATCGGAATAGCCTACAAAGGGCTTACCCACGCGGGAAAACAGAACGCGGAGCAGGGAATAGATGTCCGTGTATGTTCCCAGAGTTGAACGCACATTGTTAGAAGGCTTTTTCTGGTCAATAACTATTGCAGTAGGCAGATGCTCTATGCGTCCAACGCCGGGTCTGCTGTAATGGGGCAGATAGCGCTGGGCAAAGCTGGGGAAGGAATCATTCAGTTCTCTTCTTGACTGTGCGGCAATAGTATCAAGCACAAGAGAGCTTTTACCTGAACCGGAAACACCTGTCACAACAGTGATCTGATGCTTGGGAATTTCCAGAGAAACATGTTTTAAGTTGTTCTGATAAGCATCGATAACACAAATATTGTCATTCTTCATATGTCTTTCCTCACAATAATTCATAGTCATTTTTTCTTATCTCAATAGGATGTTCTTTTTTTCTCGCTAATAATATCATATAAATTTTAAAAATAAAAGCTGCCGGGAAAAAATTCAAGCTTCGTTCAAATTTGGGCATTATTAAAGCCTGTTTACTTGACATTCCGGCATAAAATGTCTATATTATGTAGTAATATTTTAAATTAAGCATTTCTTAAAATGAGTTAAATCCGCCGTTTTAATATAGGTAAAATTACCTTTATGCTCAAAAATGCTGTGCCGTGTATTTGTGCCCGTGCTTTAAATTTGCCCAATTCTGCACTTGTATAGAGCGCCGCAGAGAGTTATACTTATAAAATATAAAATCATTTCAGATCTGTTTCAGGAGCAGGAGATAAAAATGGAGAAAAACAATCTTAAAGCTTGGCTTTACCTTTTGCCCGCAATACTGTTTTTGGGATTTTTCATGGTATATCCTCTTATAGATGTATTCATCTATTCCTTTGAGGAGGGCTATAATTTTGCGTCCCAGAGCTATTATGATACCGGTTTATATAACTTTTCCTATATACTCCATGACCCGTATTTTTTACAGGCAGTAAAGAATACCGTCATTCTGGTTGTGATAACCGTTCCTATTTCAACCGGAATTGCCCTTTTAATTTCCGCCGGCCTCGCTTCAATTAAGAAGCTGAGAAACCTTTTTGAAACTATATATTTTCTCCCTTATGTAACCAACACTCTGGCTGTGGGCCTTGTGTTTATGATACTTTTCAAAAAGACCGCCTATACAGACGGCCTTGTGAATATGATTATAAACTTCTTCGGCGGCAGCTCGGTAGACTTCATTGAAGGACCATATTGGGCAAAAATGTTTGTCCTCTGCTTC
Organism: Oscillospiraceae bacterium; assembly: GCA_020025715.1. Lineage (GTDB taxonomy): Bacteria > Bacillota > Clostridia > Oscillospirales > Oscillospiraceae > Limivicinus. The sequence continues at coordinate 3,859 of JAHHRQ010000064.1, forward strand.
TATACTATATGGGTAGTTCTGCCGTTTAAAATTCTGCTGCTCACAAGCGCCCTTTTATCGGTGGACAGAACCTATTATGATGCAGCCCGCATTGACGGTACATCCGGCAAACGCATTTTCTGGAAAATTACCCTGCCTCTCATTTCTCCTACTATATTCTATCTGATTATTACCGGCTTTATAGGTGCGTTCAAAGCCTATTCCGATGCGGTTGCACTATTTGGAACGAACCTAAACGCGGCTGAAATGAATACAATCGTCGGATATGTATATGACATGCTGTACGGTGACAGCGGCGGTTATCCCTCATATGCCTCAGCCGCTGCAATAATCCTGTTTGCTATTGTGCTTACCATAACGGTTATAAACCTTCTTGTAAGCAAAAAGCATACCCATTACTGAGAGGATGGCTGAGAAATTGGACTATACAAATTCAGTAAACTATAATGAAATAGAAAGAAAAGCGGAGAAAAAGAAGATAGTCAAAAACACTGTTCTTTATACTCTTCTTACCATATGGGCCGTAATGGTTCTGTTCCCGTTTTTCTGGATGATACTTACGTCTATAAAAAGTTACGGCGAATATAACGCAGAATATGTCCCCAAGTTTTACGCAGCATCTCCCACCCTGCAAAACTACGTTGATGCCTTTAACGCCGTGCCTCTGGGACGCTATCTTTTAAATACTCTGATTTTTGCCCTTGCCACTACCGCAATAATGATAGTGGTAATAACTCTCGCGGCTTATGCCTTTGCCCGCCTTGAATTCAAAGGTAAGAATTTCCTGTTTACCCTTTTCCTGTCTCTGATGATGATACCCAGTGAGCTTGTGGTTATAACTAACTTCACTACCATAACTAACTGGGACATGCGAAACACATTCTTAGGTCTTATCCTGCCCTCAGTAACTTCGGTATTCTATATCTACCTGCTGAAAGAAAACTTCTCTCAGGTACCCGATACTCTGTATTATGCTGCTAAGGTGGACGGCACATCTGACCTTAAATATCTCTTTAAGGTTATGATACCTATCTGCAAGCCCACCATGATAACTATCTGCATCCTTAAAATTATAGAGTGCTGGAACTCCTATGTCTGGCCCAGACTTATTACCGACGAGCAAAGCCATTACCTTGTCTCAAACGGTATTCAGGAGATAAGGGAAAACGGTTTCGGACGAGAAAACATTCCTGCCATGATGGCGGCTGTTGTGGTTATTTCCGTGCCTCTTGTGGTTTTGTTTCTGGTGTTCAGAAATAAAATTATGGAGGGTGTTTCGAGAGGAGGCAATAAAGGTTGAAAAAGAAAATCTGCCTGCTCACAGCGCTTATTCTCATTCTGTCTTTCGCACTGAGCGGATGCCACGGTTCAAAAGGTATTCCGGAGTTTGCGGTGCCTGATGAGTTTGACGAAAGCCGGGACTATGAAATAACTTTCTGGGCTAAAAACGACACCAACAAAACCCAGACTGATATTTACGAAAAATCCATACGAGATTTTGAAAGTCTTTACCCCAACATTCATGTAAATCTCCGCCTTTATACCAAGTACGGTGATATTTACAATGACGTAATTACAAATATTGCAACCAATACCACTCCTAATGTGTGCATCAGCTACCCCGACCACATTGCAACCTATCTCAGCGGCTCCAATATCGTTGTGCCTCTGGACAGCCTTTTTGAGGATGAAAATTACGGTCTGGGCGGTGAAAAGCTCCGCTTTGAGGGCGTTACTAAAGACGAAATTGTGCCTAAATTCTTAAATGAGGGCATTATTAAGGAAAAATCCTACGCCCTGCCCTTTATGCGCTCCACTGAGGCCTGCTATGTAAATAAGGACATGGTAGAAAAGCTTGGATACACTCTTCCTGACGTTCTCACATGGGACTTTATATGGGAGGTTTCCGAGGCTGCAATGGCAACGGACAGTGACGGTAATTTCCTTGTAAACGGTCAGAATGTCTTAATTCCGTTCATCTATAAGTCCACTGACAACATGATGATACAGATGCTAAAGCAGAAAAACGCCGGATATTCCAATGAAAACGGCGATATTCTGATTTTTAATGACACTACCAGAGAGCTTCTTTTTGAAATTGCAAAGCATGGCGAGAGCAGAGCTTTCTCTACCTTTAAGATTTCCAGTTACCCCGGCAACTTCTTTAATGCCGGACAGTGCATTTTTGCTGTTGACTCAACTGCCGGTGCAACATGGATGGGAACTCACGCACCGCTTATAGATATAAGCAGCGACAAGCTGGTTGACTTTGAAACCGTTGTAATGCCTCTGCCTCAGTTTGACACTGAAAATCCTCAGATGATTTCTCAGGGTCCCTCGATCTGTATCTTTAACAAGGATGACAGTCAGGAAGTTCTGGCATCATGGCTTTTTGCTCAGTATCTGCTTACAAATGAGGTTCAGACCGCCTATGCAGAAACCGAGGGCTATATCCCCGTAACATCAAAAGCTCAAAATTCAGAGGAATATCAGGATTATATGAGCCGGATAGGGGAGGACAACAACGAGCATTATGACGTTAAGATTAAAGCCTCACAGCTGCTTCTTGATAATATAGACAATACCTTTGTTACCCCTGTTTTTAACGGCTCTGCATCTCTCCGTGATGCGGCAGGACAGCTTATCGAAAATACTGTTAAATCCGAACGCCGGAAAGAGCTTGTGGATGACGAATACATGGACAATCTCTTTAAGGACGTTAAAAGTCTGTACAGACTCGACCAGAATACAGGCGGTGAAAACGGCAAGAAGGATTTAGGCCCATTGCCTGATGCAGCGGTTGTTTTGTTGGGTACACTTGCTTTTACCTGGGTTTTAATAGCAATATATTTTGTTTTGCAGCTCAGGAAGGATAAAAAACGATAATTTGGTAATTGTTTTCAATTTGTTATTGATTTTCTCATGCTTCATGAGTAAACTATGACAGGTAAGGGGAAATAAAATTCCCCAAGCAAATGAAAAAGGAGATTTTAAAATGAAAAATCTGAAGAAACTTGCTATGATTCTCATGTCTATGCTCCTGGTTTTTGCTCTCATCGGCTGCGGTGAGGACAAGGCTCCCGAGCAGCCTGCTGAGGAGACCCCCGCTGAGGCTCCCGTAGAGGAGACTCCTGCAGAGGAACCCGCAGAGGCACCTGCTGAAGAGCCTGCTGAGGCACCTGCTGTTATGAGCTACGAGGAGTTCGTTGCTGCTGACCTTGACACCGAGGTTACTGTTGAGACCTACGTTCAGGCAAAGCAGAGCTGGTGGGAGAAAGACGGCAAGGGCGTTGCTACTATCTACACCCAGAGTGAAGACGGCGCATACTTCCTGTACAATGCTGCATGCTCTCAGGAAGATTTTGACAAGCTGGAAGTCGGTACCAAGATCAGAGTAAACGGCTACAAGGCTGAGTGGTCCGGCGAGGTTGAGATCATCGACGCTACTATCGAGATCATCGACGGCAGCTACGTTGCTGAGCCTGTTGATCTGACCGAGAGCTTCGGTTCCGAAGATCTGCTCAAGTTCCAGAACCAGTTTGTTTCCTTCAAGGGTCTGACTGTTGCTGACAAGGGTGAGGGCGCTGCTTTCGTATACAACTACGACGGTTCCGGCACTGACGGTGATGACCTGTACTTCGATGTAACTCTTGGCGACAAGACCGTTACTTTCGTTGTTGAGTCTTACCTCTGCGACAAGGATTCTGATGTTTACAATGCTGTCAAGAACCTGAAGGTCGGCGACACCATCGACGTTGAGGGCTTCATGTACTGGTACGAAGGACCTCAGCTCCACACCACTTCTGTTACTGTTAAGTAATCAGAACATTGAATTAAAACATAAACACATAGAGTTTCGTTTGAAGCTCTATGTGTTTTTTTATATAAGTGTCAAAGCAGGTCATGCTCCCCGCATTTATGGTTGTAACATTTTTTGTAAGAGAAGCTTTGTTAAAGTATAATTTCACATCAAAACCGGCAATCATAATAAAAAGTAAAGGAGGGGAGTATATGCGCCCGAGTTTCGGCGGTTGGTACTACCGTATTCAGTCTGACAGTGATACATTGGCAATAATTCCCGCGTATCATAAAAACGATAACAAGCAATTTTGCTCAATCCAGATTATTACTAAAAATCAGTCCTTGAATGTTTCTTTCCCGTATGATGAGCTTGTACAGTTTAAAACCTTTATTCAGATAGGCTCTAACTGTTTTAGAGAAAACGGACTGCATCTTGAGACAGAATCCCAAAACTTATCTGCCGACGGGGATCTGTATTTTGGAAAACTTACTCCTGTTAAGTATGATATTATGGGGCCTTTTCGCTATGTTCCCTTTATGGAGTGCCGCCACATCATAAAAAGCATGAAGCATACGGTTAACGGCGCTTTGAAAATTAACAAAACTATTTATCGCTTTCAAAATGCCATAGGCTATATGGAAGGGGACAGGGGCGTATCTTTCCCGAAACACTACGCTTGGACTCAGTGCTTCTTTCCGGAAGGTTCGCTTGTAATGTCCGTTGCTGACATTCCATTCTGTAAGTTCCGCTTTACAGGTATAATAGCTGTCGTAATGTGGCATGGCAAAGAATATAGATTTGCAACCTATTTAGGGGCAAAAGTTGAACGCATCAAATCCGGTGAAATCATTATTAAACAAGGTAAATGGACTCTGTATGCCAAACTTCTGGAACAATCCGGTAAGCCGCTTTTAGCTCCGGTTGACGGAGAAATGGTCAGAACAATTCACGAGCACGTAATTTGCCATGCTGCCTATCAGTTTGAAATAAACGGTAAGGTTATATTTGATTTTATAACCGATTGCGCAGCATTTGAATACGAATATCCGTTTTAAATTCTCCGAAACATTTAATATTAACTTACTTTTATTCACGCTTTATTATGGAATAGAACGACGGAAAACAAAATTGACTTTCCGTTTACCTTAAATTATAATTAGCAAAAGGGACTCAGTTAAACATCTTTATCTGTTAAAATATACATGCCGGCATAAGAAATTTTACTTACTGCCGGCAATTTACCCCTGTCAATCCTGATTTTCAGAGCTGACGGGGCGGCGGGTTCATGTACTTATTTTGAATATTGCAGGGAGGATACTTTATAATGAAAACCATCGCTATTATAGACGATGATGTACATATCGGGAACGTTTTAGAAGAAATACTGCAAAAAGAAGGATATGCAACATTAAGAGCATATTCCGGTACGGAGGCTCTGTACCTGCTTTCACAAAATCACCCGGATCTTATCCTGCTGGATCTAATGATGCCGGGTCTTTCCGGAGAAGAAGTCCTTCACCATATTCAAAACACTCCTGTAATTGTCCTCAGTGCTAAAGCTGATGTTCAGGATAAGGTTTCCCTTTTGCTCGGCGGTGCAGCAGATTATGTGACAAAACCGTTTGATACAAAGGAATTATTGGCTCGTATTTCTGTACAGCTTCGCAACGTATCAGGTTATTCCTGTTCAAATATCCTGCACTACGGAGATTTAAAGCTTGATAACAATACTATGTCCGTTTATATCTGCGATACGCCGGTTTCCCTGACCAGAACAGAGTATGCTATATTGAAGCTTCTGATGCAGAACCCGTCACAGGTTCTGTCAAAAGGTGTTCTGCTTGACCGTATCAGTCTTGATACTCCCGACTGTACAGAGCGCTCCTTAAAGCAGCATATCTCTAACCTCCGCAAAAAATTACAGGAGGTCAGCGGTAATGACTATATTGAAACCGTTTGGGGTATCGGTTTTAAAATGGCAGACCTGAAATCTTGACCAAATCTTGACGTTTATCTTGACCGCTTTCTTGACCTTTGTTTTGTACACTATGGTCATCAAAGGAGGAAATAAACATGGATTATGTTTTACAAACCAATAATATATCAAAAACCTACGGAAAGTTCCGGGCGTTGCAGGGACTGACCATGCACATTCCGAAAGGCTCTATTTACGGCTTTGTAGGAAAAAACGGAGCAGGTAAAACTACTCTCATTCGTATGATTTGCGGCTTGCAGATGCCTACCGACGGTACATACTCACTGTACGGTATTGATTATACTCAAAAAGAAATAAAGAAAGCTCGACGGCGCATGGGGGCAGTTGTTGAAACGCCTGCTATCTATTTGGATATGACCGCCGAGGAAAACCTGAAACAGCAGGCTTTGATTCTGGGTCTCCCCTCATACGAAGGATTGGATAATATTCTAAAGCTGGTGGGTTTGGAGAATACCGGAAAGAAAAAAGTAAAAAATTTCTCGCTTGGTATGCGTCAGCGTCTTGGAATTGCGATTGCTCTGGTAGGTGATCCGGATTTTCTGGTTCTGGATGAACCAATCAACGGACTGGACCCACAAGGTATTATTGATATCCGAGAACTGATTTTAAAACTCAATCGGGAGCGAAATATTACCGTGTTGATCTCCAGCCATATTCTGGACGAGCTTTCCCGCCTTGCTACCCACTATGGAATCATTGATGGCGGTCACATGGTGAAAGAGCTGAGTGCCGAAGAATTAGAGGCCGCCTGCCGCAAGAAAATACGCATCACTGTCACAAATACGGCACCGCTTTGTACCGTACTGGATGAAATAGGTGTGGAATACAAGGTTGTTTCTCAAACCGAAGCAGATATTTTCTCAAAGATCAATGTGTCTGCTCTGACTCAAAAACTTTCTCCATATTGCTGCGAAATTCTCTCCATGAAAGAGCAGGATGAAAGCCTTGAGAGCTACTATATGAATCTGGTGGGAGGTGAGCGGAAATGATGAATCTGGTTCGTGCGGAACTTCACCGCTATCGCCGCAGTATGCTGTT
>JAHHRQ010000065.1 GCA_020025715.1 Oscillospiraceae bacterium
AAAAAGCCCATTGTTGGCATTATTCCCACAGGGGATGAGCTGGTGCAGCCTTGCGAAAACCCAGAGCCGGGGGATATACTGGAATTTAACTCCTCAATTTTTTCCTCCATGCTCACCGCATGGGGCGCAGAGGCCAAAGCCTACCCCATAGTGCGGGATGATTTCGAGAAAATAAAGGCGGCTGTGGAAACTGCCCTTACTCAGTGCGACATGGTGATTTTAAATGCGGGCTCTTCCGCCGGACGGGATGACTGCTCGGCTGATGTAATTGAGGCTCTCGGTGAAATTTCCTGCCACGGCCTTGCCATAAAACCGGGAAAGCCTGCAATACTGGGCCTTTGCGGGGATAAGCCGGTGCTGGGTGTTCCCGGCTATCCGGTTTCGGGAATAATCGTTATAGAAGAAATCTTAAAGCCTCTTATTGAAAGCTGGTTTCACAAAAACGGCGAGGGCAAAAAATATGCCGAGGCCGTACTTACAAAAAGTCTGGTCTCCGGCTTTAAATACGAGGAATTTATAAGAACCCGCCTTGGTTATGTGGGAAACAAGCTTACCGCCTCACCCCTTAACCGTGGCAGCGGCGTTGTAAGCTCCTTTATGAAAGCCGACGGTATTCTGGAAGTGCCGCAGGGCGTTGAGGGCTACGAGGCGGGAGATAAGGTTAAGGTAAGGCTTTTAAGAGACGAGGAAAGACTTAAAAACACCATTGTGGTTATAGGAAGTCATGACCCGCTGATAGATGAGCTTGCGGAAATTGTCCACAGACAGAACGAGAAAATCTTCCTCAGCTCCTCCCATGTAGGCTCTATGGGCGGCATTATGGCAATACGTCGGGGAGAAGCCCACGCCGGAGGCTGTCACCTTTTAGATACGGAAACCGGGGAATATAATTTAAGCTATATGCGCCGCTATTTCCCCAATCACGATGTGAAGCTTGTGCGCTGTGTAGGCAGACAGCAGGGGCTTATGATAAGCCGCGGCAATCCGCTGAATATTATGGGCTTTGAGGACATTGTAAAGGGCCGCTACGTAAACCGTCAGAAAGGCTCCGGCACCAGAATACTTGCCGACTACCTGAGAGAAAAGGCGGGGCTCAAGTGTGAGAGCATAAACGGCTGGGACAGGGAAGAGCTTACCCACACCTCAGTTGCAGCTCAGATTGCGGGAGGCTCTGCGGATTTCGGCCTTGGAATTTACTCTGCCGCAAAGCTTTATGACCTTGATTTTCTCCCCATTTGTATTGAGGAATATGACCTTATAATCCCCGATTACGCATGGGATACGGAAATTGTTCAAAACCTTATAAAAGCCCTGAAAAGCCGCATTTTCAGAGAGAAAATCACCGCCATGGGCGGCTATACTCTGGAAAATCCGGGAGAAATTATCCCATATTGAGGGATTTGAAAATTTCGTTAAAACAGGGTATAATTAGAAAAAAATATTTGCAGAAGGTTAAAAATGGAAGTTTATAAAAAAGAAATTCAGCTCACCGAGGAGCTTTCAACATCGGGACTTTTTAAAATCTTACAGCAGGTTTCCGCAGATCACTGCGAAATGCTGGACTACGGAATGGATAAGCTCTCTAAAAAGAACCTTATCTGGGTGGTGGCGAGACATTATGTGAGAGCCGAACGCTGGCCGGAAAAAGGCGAGAAGCTTTTCATTGACACATGGCCGGGAAAGACAAAGCACGTAATGTTCCCCAGATTTTACGTTATCCGCGACGAAAAGGGAGAAAAAATCATAGAGGCAAGCGCTATCTGGACTCTTGTGAATATGGAGAGCCGGAAGCTTGTTACCCCCAAGGAATATAAAATAGAGCTTGACGGAATTACCACCGGCGAGGAATGTAACAGACCCGGTGTTGTTAAAAAGTGGGAAACCACGGACAGCACAAGCTTTGTGGTGCCGGTGGAATATCAGGACGTAAACCGCCACATGAATAACACCCGCTATTACGAAATGTGCGAAAACTGCTTTAAGGAGCAGATACAGGGTAAGCACCTGTATGAAGCCACTACCGACTATGTTTCCGAGGCTCTTGTGGGCGAAAAAATCATGCTGTACTGGGGAGAGCAGGACGGGAAAGTTTATATAACCGGCGAAAACGATGGTACAGTGTTTAAAATGAATCTTGAATACAGATAAAAAGAACCGGAAGAACGTTTGTTCTTCCGGATTTTTCTTGCTTAAATGCTTTTGAATTCTTCCACGATTTCATCATCGGGCTTTGCGGTGATAAGACTTACAACCACTATGGAAAGTGCGCTTATTATAAATGCGGGGAGCAGCTCGTACACATCCCATGAGCCGCCAAGGGGACGGACAAGGTATTTCCAGATAAAGACGGTTACGCCGCCGGAAACCATTCCGGCAAGAGCGCCGTATTTGTTGGTGCGCTTCCAGAAAAGGGAGAAGAGCATCAGTGCGCCGAAGGCGGCACCGAAGCCTGCCCATGCAAAGGAGACAATGCCGAAAACGGAGCTTTCGGGATTTCTGGCAAGGAGTACGCCCAGAACTGCAACCACGAATACGGTTACCCTGGCTACCCGCATTTCCTGCTTGTTTGTAAGCTCAATGTGGAAAACTCCCTTTAAAATGTTGTGGGAGATGCTGGATGCGGAGGCGAGGAGCTGGGCGTCGGCGGTGGACATGGTGGAGGCCAGGATACCTGCGAGAACAAGACCTGCAAGCAGAGCGGGAACAAAGCCGGATTTGCTCAGCAGAGAAGAAATTCTGACCAGAATAGCTTCTGCGTCTGAGGCGGTTTCAAAGGGAGCAATAGCGCCCACGTTGCTCATGGCGTAGCCCACAAAGCCGATGATTATTGCAACGGTCATGGAGATAACCACCCACACGGTTCCTATTCTGCGGGAAACGGTGAGCTTTTCTCCGTCCTCAATAGCCATAAAGTGGTTTAAAATGTGGGGCATACCGAAGTAACCCAGACCCCATGCAAGGGTGGAAACCACGGACACAAAGCCGTAATTTGAAAAGCTTTTTGAAACAATATCGGTGCTGTGGCTCATATCGAGATATCCGGGGAGGGCTTTGGCGTTATCTATAACCGTACTCCAGCCGCCGGCCTGATCAATGCCGAACACAAGGATAATCACCAGTGCGGCCGTCATTACAAGGCTCTGAATAAGGCTTGTAACGGAGGCTGCCATAAAGCCGCCCATGGCGCAGTAGGCCACAATAACAGCCGCGCTTATAATCATTGCGGACATGTAATTTACATCAAAAAGGTTTGTAAACAGCTTTCCGCAGGCGGCAAAGCCGGAAGCGGTGTAGGGGATGAAGAAGATAATTATTATAAGGGCGGCAATGCCTTCTATAAGACCGCTTTTATCTCTGTATCTGCGGGAGAAAAAGTCGGGAATGGTAATTGCGCCCAGACTTGCAGAGTAGCGGCGAAGCCTTTTTGCAACTATGAGCCAGTTTAAATAAGTGCCCAGAGCAAGGCCGATTACTGTCCATGTGGCATCTGCCATACCGTAGAAATAGGCAAGACCCGGAACACCCATTAAAAGCCAGCTGGACATGTCGGAGGCCTCGGTGCTGAGAGCAACTACCACAGGACCGAGCTTTCTGCCGCCCAGATAGAAGTCTCCGGCGCTGTTATTCCGTTTGCAATACATGAAGCCTATTAAAAGCATTCCTAAAAGATAAACCGCAATAGCAGCTATTATACATATTTCTGCACTCGTCATATAAATCTCTCCTTAACTAACTTGTGCCTGATTATACAGGATATTTAAGCAATTAAACGGAGAAAATGTGGCCTGAGGGCTTGAAAAAACCGTTTTCAGGCTTATAATATGAATTATCTTTATTGAAACTATACTAACATGAAAATAATTCATATAAGAGGTTAATATGAACAGAATAAATCTTGCAAAATATGAGTGCCTTATGACGGTGATTGAGCTTGGAAGTGTGACAAGAGCTGCTGAAAAACTCAGCCTTACCCAGTCTGCCGTAAGCCACAGCATTTCAAGCCTTGAAGAAGAGCTGGGCTTTGCGGTTTTAAAAAGGGGCAGAGGGGGAGTATGGCTGACAGAAGAAGGGGAAAAGCTTCTCCCTGCCGTAAGGGGACTTTTAAACTCCGCCGAGCGCTTAAATCAGCTTGCAAATTCCATAAGAGGCCTTGAAACCGGCCTTGTGCGTATAGGTTCCTTTACCTCCGTTGCCGTTCACTGGCTGCCTACCATACTGAAAGAATTTCAGGCCGACTACCCGAACGTGGAGTTTAAGCTTCTAAACGGCGACTATCACGACGTTGAGCAGTGGCTTTCCGACGGAAGTGTGGATATAGGCTTTGTCAGTATGCCCTGCGGGGTTGACTGCCCATGTACCGCCCTTATGGAGGACAGGCTTTTTGCCATACTGCCGGAAAACAGCCGCTTTAAAAACTACCCTAAATTCCCCCTTGTGGAGTGCGAAACGGAGCCGTTTATAAGCCTTCTTGAAAGCTCCGACCATGATGCAAGACGAGCCCTTGAGGCGGCGGGAGTAAAGCCGAATGTCCGCTTTTACACCAAGGATGACTACGCCGTAATAGCCATGGTAGAGCAGGGACTGGGCATAAGCATAATGCCGGAGCTGCTTTTAAAGGGCCGCCGTGATAAGCTCCAGATTCTGCCGCTTATACCTGAGGCAAAGCGCACAATCGGAATGGCTGTGGCAGCGGGGGAAAAAGCCTCTCCGGTTACAAGAAAATTCGCAGATTATGTACTAAGATATGTAAAAAAACAAATCTGAAATGTATAGTTTTGTGCATATTGATGGTTTATAATAATTGAACAGTAAAGTAATATTCTATTTGACTTTAGTATAACGCTAAGGTAAAATGGTGAGGTACAGGGTATATTATATAACAGAGGTGTTTACATGTATAAAGTTATTACAAAAAGATTTTTGAACGAGGCAAAGACCATATGCCTGTTTGAGATTGAGGCACCCCTCATCGCCAGACATGCACAGGCCGGTCAGTTTGTTATCTTCCGCCTGGATGAGCAGGGCGAGCGTGTGCCTGTTTCCGTTGCGGGCTGGGACAGAGAAAAAGGAACTGTTACCGTTATGGTTCAGGCCGCCGGACGTACTACTAAGATGCTCCACACTGTTGAGCAGGGCGACTATATCACCGATATTGTGGGCCCCCTCGGTCATGCTACCGATATGGAAGGCTTAAAGAAAGTGGCAGTTGTCGGCGGCGGCGTCGGCTGTGCCATTGCCTACCCCATTGCTAAGGAAATGCATGAAAGAGGTATTGACGTTACCATGATTGCAGGCTTCAGAAGCAAGGATATTGTTATCCTTGAGGATGAGATGAAGGCTGCTTCCAATAAACTTATTATATGCACCGATGACGGTTCCTTCGGTCAGAAGGGCTTTACCACTCAGTTCCTCAAGGACGAGATTGAAGCCGGTGCAAACTTCGACAGAGTTATTGCTATCGGCCCGGACATCATGATGAAGTTCGTTGCCGAAACCACCAGACCCTACGGCATCAAGACCATTATTTCCCTCGACCCCATTATGGTTGACGGTACCGGCATGTGCGGCGGCTGCCGTGTAATTGTGGGCGGAGAAGTTAAGTTTGCCTGTGTTGACGGACCTGACTTTGATGCTCATCAGGTAGACTTTGATTCCCTCATCAAGCGCTCCGCTTTCTACAAGGAAGAGGAAACTGAACTGGGCAAGCATATCTGCAGAATGACTGGAGGTAAACGCAGCAATGGCTAATATGAAAATGACAAAGAATCCCATGCCCGAGCAGGACCCTCAGGTCCGTAACCACAACTTTGAAGAGGTTGCTCTGGGCTACACTCCCGAAATGGCAATAGATGAGGCTAAGCGCTGCCTTAACTGCCGCGATCCTCGCTGCCGTACCGGCTGCCCTGTTTCCGTCCGCATCCCTGAGTTTATCGCAAAGGTTGCAGAGGGCGATTTTGATGCAGCTTACGATATTATTACCTCCACCAACTCCCTGCCTGCTGTCTGCGGCCGTGTATGCCCTCAGGAAAAGCAGTGCGAGAGCAAGTGCGTCCGCGGTATTAAGGGTGAGAGCGTCGGCATAGGCAGACTGGAGCGCTTCGTTGCAGACTACCACATGAATAAGGCTGATAAGCCCGCTGTTACCGCTCCCGCTTCCAACGGTCACAAGATTGCCGTTGTCGGTTCCGGCCCTGCCGGCCTTACCTGCGCCGGCGACCTGCGTAAGATGGGCTACGATGTTGATATTTACGAAGCTTTCCACAAGGCAGGCGGCGTTCTGGTATACGGTATTCCTCAGTTCCGTCTCCCCAAGGAGATCGTTGCAGCTGAGATTGAAAACCTGAAGGCAATGGGCGTCAACGTTATTACTAACGCTGTTATCGGCCGTTCCCTTACCGTAGACGAGCTGTTCGAGGACGGCTACGAGGCTGTGTTCATCGGCTCCGGTGCAGGTCTGCCTCAGTTCCTCCACATCCCCGGCGAAAATATGCTGGGCGTTTACTCCGCAAACGAGTTCCTCACCCGTGTAAACCTGATGAAGGCTTACAGAGATGACTACGATACACCTATAAAGAAGTTCAAGAACGTGGCTATTGTCGGCGGCGGCAACGTTGCTATGGACGCTGCAAGAGTTGCAAAGCGTCTGGGCGCTGACAATGTTTACATCACCTACCGCCGCGGTAAAGACGAGCTCCCTGCCCGTAAGGAAGAGGTTGAGCACGCCGAGGCAGAGGGCATTGAGTTCACCCTGCTTAATAACCCTGCTCAGATCGTCGGTGATGAAGAAGGCAGAGTTACCGGTATTGAGCTTGTCCGTCAGGAGCTTGGTGAGCCCGATGCAAAGGGCCGCCGCCGTCCTCAGCCTATTGAGGGCAGCAACTGGGTTCTTCCCTGCGACGCTGTTGTTATCGCTATCGGTACCAGCCCCAACCCCCTGATTAAGTCCACTACCAAGAACCTTGATACCACTCCCAAGGGCGGTATTGCAGCTGACGACAAGGGCAAAACCTCCCGCGAGGGCGTTTTCGCCGGCGGCGACGCTGTTACCGGTGCCGCTACCGTTATCCTTGCTATGGGCGCAGGTAAGACCGGCGCAAAGAGCATTGACGCTTACATAAAGAAAAAATCTGCTCCCGAAACCACAAGCAAGAAAAGAAAATAAGCTTTAAAAAATTATCCCCTCCGATTTTCGGAGGGGATTTTTTACGGGATTATAAAGGAAGGATTATGGATTTTCAATAGATCAGGGGTACTGGCTTTCGGCGTAGACTATGATGCTGCTGTCCTTGAAGTCTCTGAAAGCGTCGCCGCTGGAGGAGGGCTTGGGGGAACGATCAGCGGTAAATGAGGGGCCGTAGGTGGATGCGGAGCTTTCGTAAAGCTCCGGATGGGGGCTTTCGCAGAAGTAGGTGAAGCCCAGCACCCTGTCCCCGAAGGCGGAATACACATTTCCCAGCTTAATATCGGACTGGAAAACAACATAATTTTCCATCATTCGCTCACCGCTTAAAAGCCTCAGGGCTGCATTTACGCACTTTTCCGTTGGCAGAAGCTCATTAAATTCCCGAGAGCGTATACCCTCGTACTGCCCCGGCTCGTATATAACTTCTTTTAAGGTGTTTGGGAATTCGGGAGAAGCTACCCGATTCATTACCACCTCACCTACGCACAGTAAAAACTCATCTTTGAGCCAGTGCTTTCCGGCTTTGAAGCAGATGAATTTTGAAAGCAGCAGGAGATCATCGAAGTTGATGGGGGCTTCCTCACTGCCATTTTCGGCTATGTAACAGTTTCGGCTTTCCGCTGCCAGACGCCCGGCCTCAATATCTCCTGTTATTGCGGCATCGGTCATCGCCTGTATGTAATCAGGTGCCGGTACGCTTTCCCTGTACGCACAGGTGCTGAGCCCCAGTGAAACCATGAGAGCTAAAAACAGAGTAAAAAACTTTTTCAATTTTTCACCTCCCGCTACATGAAGTATAGCGCTGCGGGGGAGAGAAAAATGTCAAAAGCAGAGGGGAAATAAAAAGAAATAAAAAATCCTGAAATCAGCGAAATTCTGCCGCAGTATCGGGCTTTAAAATCTTCATATATAGGAAAACGGAGTGCATCATCAAGATACACTCCGTTATATTTTCGGGACGGGTTAGTTCAGATCAAGGTATTCAAGCACTAAATTATCAGAGCGGGTATATCCGTTCTTGGCGTAAAAGTTTTGGTGCATTTCTCCCGTTGTGGTCAGCAGCTCAATCCAGTCGCAGCCGCGGCTTTCCAGTTCCGCTTTCAGATGCAGCAGCATATCGCTGCCGTAGCCCTTGTGCTGATTGGCTGAGGAAACCAGTATTTCTTCAAGGTAAAAGCCGGTGGAATCGTCAAATTCCTTGAAATAGCCCATAAGAAAGCCTGTAAGCTGCTCGTCGTCAAATTGCAGAATAACTAAAGAATTCTCCATGGTAACATAGGGGTGAATTCTTCTGTATGCCTTTTCATATGTCCATGTTCCGCCGTCGGAATTGTAGTAGTCCATATAAAAGTTTATCAGCCTATCCAGATATTCTTCCTGAAATTCTATGTAGCTTGTGTTCATGTGTGGAAAACTTAATTAAAATTATACTACCGCCGGTAAGCCAAAACAATATCTGAGCTTCATTTTCGGCGGTCTGATAAAAAATGTGGAAAATTCTCCGAAAAATCAGAAAACCCCGCCGCAGTTGCTGACAGCGGCGGGGTACATCTTATTTTATGAATTTTTTAATTTCGTCAAGGCTGTAAGTTTCACCGTTTCCGGTAAAGCTCTCTCCGTCATCTGAGGGAGAAAAAACAGAGCTTTGACCTGATGTCAGGCAGAAGCCGCCCTCGGGAACAGCAAAATCCTCACTTGATGCAGACAGGAAAAACAGCCTGTCCTGTCCGATTTCAGGGGCAGGATAGCCGGGGACAGTGAACTTATAATATTTATTCTGCTCTCCGCCGGAAATTCCGTAAAATTCGTTATAATCCTGTACTTCCGCGAAGCCGCCCACATAGTAAAGGGAAATAATATCCTCCGGCATAAGGGAGCCTTTAAGGCTGTCGCTTACATGCACCTCGGCAACGGTATATGCAATACCGTCGGAAAAGGTGTAGCACAGGCCTGTTATTTTTCCTCTTACAATGTTCTGAGATTTTTCAGCAGTCTCTTTTATATCGGCAATGTTATGTATAGACATCTCATGTTCTTTCTCACCTATTACGCTGCTGCTGTTTATGGCGTTTGCATTGTAGATAAACTGAGGGAACATGGATTTATCATGGCTTACAACCACGGCTTCAACACCGGCAAGCTCAAGAGCCGCCATTTTGGAGCTGTGGCTTTTAAATATGTAAATACTGCCTATTAGCAGTAAAACAATCAATATAGCTATTATAATCAGGTTAGCCCGCTTATTTTTCAAAACATCACCCCGCAAAGATAAATTCTAACAACATCTCACATTATATATAACGCTTTTTAGGGGAAAAAGTTTCATGAAAAATGCAGAAAAGTGAAATTCAGCATAATGCACAATGAATAAAAAGGGAAAACTGCTGTTTAAAGGCGAATATTACCGAACCGCAGCTTTCAGGTTTTCCAGAAATTCATAGGGGACGTTCAGGCCGCCTTTTCCGTCACCGAGACGAATATCGGGCTTGCTGATGCCGTGAAAATCGCTGCCTCCGGTCTTGATGAGGCTGTATTCCTCAGCCAGAGCTTCCAGATAATCACTCTGCTCCTGAGAGTAGCCTGAGTAGCGGCACTCCATACCCATAAGTCCGTAATCCTTGCAGTGCTCTATGATTTCCCTAAGACCGCTGTCATCAAGCTTATACTGGAAAGGGTGAGCCAGAACGGGAATACCCCCGGCCTCGCGGATGATTTCAACTGAGCGCTCAATGCTTAAAAAGTTACGGGGCAGATAGTATTTCTGGCCCTTTTCAACGAAGCGGTCAAAGGCGTCACGGGTGTTTCTGGCAAGACCCAGCTCTACCAGAATTCGGGCAAAATGGGGTCTGCCTATTACCTCACCGAAACGCTCTCTCATTCTGTCGTAGCTTACCGGCAGGCCGTCGGCTGCCATTTTTTCGGCTATTTTACGGTTTCGCTCGTCACGGTCATGGATAACCCAGTCAAGCACAGGCTTCAGCTTTTCGGAGTTTATGTCTATGTAATAGCCCAGAATGTGAATAGGACCGCCGTATTTGGTGCTTATCTCTATCCCCGGCACTACCTCAATTCCCATATCCTTACCCTTTGCTTCCGCTGCGGCAAAGCCGGAAACGGTGTCATGGTCGGTTATGGCGATAGCAGAAAGCCCCTGCTCCTTTGCAAGCTCTACCAGAGCCTCAGGGCTGTAACTGCCGTCGGATGCGGTGCTGTGGACGTGTAAATCTACTCTGTTCATATCTTAATCAAGCTTTCTGCACATTTCGTCGTGAGCCAGAAGCTCGGCGCTGTCATTAAGGGGAAGAAGCTCGGCTTTACCGTACTTGCGTTCCAGAGC
>JAHHRQ010000066.1 GCA_020025715.1 Oscillospiraceae bacterium
CCAAATTTGCTTCACTTAATCTGAGGAAATTAAAGATATGAATGATGAAGTATTCCTGAAAAAAGAAATTAAAGAAGACAGGAAATTTGAGCATAACCCTAATGTTATTTTCGGCTTTATTATGACAGGTGCCGCCATTGTGTGCCTGCTGTGCCTGTTTCTGCTGCCATTGTGGGCGTTTCTTATCGCCTGCGTTATCGTTATCGGCGGCACAATCTTATTTGTTATGACAAAAAACGAAAGCGCCAATATGACAAAGTCTTCTGCTTTTATCCGCCGGGACGGAGTTTTATACTATATCCGTTTGGGATATATAATAAATACCATTCCCGACATCCGCTCCTCTGATTTAATTTTTCAAGACCTTGACGATGCAATGGCCAACGCCAGAGCCGAGGAAAACCTGAGAGAGACCGCCATCATTGAGGAGCTGAGAAAAGACGAAGCGAATTTTTCGGCCTTTCTCACCATTATACTAAATGCTCCCATGAAGCAGTCAGATGATAATCCCCCTGTTTTAGTCCCCACCCTGCCGAAATATGTTATTGAGTTTTGCGAAATGCGGGACGCAAGGCTGGAAAAGCAGGATGACAAATGGATATGGATTTCCTATTACAACAACTACACCCACAATCAGCGGGTAACTTCCAAATACCGCAACGTATATGATATAAAATGGCAAAAATAAACGTCCCTTGGGCAGGGTAATATGATATTTTAAGCAGAGCGGCTAATCCCATCTCCTTGCTCAGTTTACGCTGACTTTCTCCCGCATAAATTTGACCAACTATTTTTTCTCGTATTTCAGCTGGATATTTTCCCCTTTTATTTCTGACATGGCAAAGCCCCCTTATGTAGTTATTATCCTACATAAGGGGGCTTTTTGTCACTGTCCGTTTTTACCGGACCTGTTTAAATTCTGCCTGCTTTTAGCAGCTTGTTTTCAGTCATCATCGGAAAAGAGAGCCTTTGCAATATTGCCAACCTTACTTTCAATATCCGCCTGACTTATGCCCGAATCTTTGGGCGGGCGCATATCGAACTCCCCGTCCTCGGTATAAAGGCCGCAGAGGAACTCCTGCCACTCGGAATTTATGGCATCCATAAAGGCGCTGTGCTGCTCCTGAATTTTTTCGTAGCAGTTCTGAACCCGCTTAACGGCGTACTCCTGCTGCTCCATGGCGTCTCTTATAATTTCCGCTTTCTCAGCCTCTGCATCTGCAATTATCTGAGCTGCCCGCTCTCGGGCCTTATTAACAATCTGCTTATACACAGCCTGAGCGGTTAAAACAGCATCCCCGATTTCCAGGGTTTTGCCGTTCAATGCCTCAAGCTGGGTCCGCATCTGCTCATTTTCCTCGTTGAGAGCTTCGGCCTGACGGCGAATGTCCTGAAAAACAGCCTCCACCTTGTTGGCGTTATAATATTTTTTCTTGACGACGTCAATATGTATTGAGTCGAAATACTCCTTGTCCAGAGCCATAGCTTTCTCCAATCGCTAAAGGATTTATTTATTGATTATATCAGATATAAAACTAATAATCAATGCTGCATTTTCTCTCTGTACTTCTCCGCCTCACGGACAGTTTTGCTCATATACTCAATTACTCTCACCGGATATTCACCTACGGCGGTTTCGCCGGTAACCATTACAGAGGATGCCCCGTCCAGAACGGCATTGAATATATCGCTTACCTCCGCTCTTGTGGGAACAGGGCTGTGCTCCATGGAGGCAAGCATCTGAGTTACCACCATAAATGGCATATTTCTCTTTATACATGCCTTTGAAATGTCCTTTTGAAGGCCGGGAAGCTGCCACAGGGGCAGAGCATTTCCAAGGTCACCTCTGGCAATGACTATTAAATCCGCCTCGTCCATTATGCTGTCAAGGGCATTTACACCCTCCATATTTTCGATTTTGGCAAATATTCTTATATCTTCCCCGCCTGCTTTTTTAAGCTCTGCCCGCAGCTCCTTTAAATCCTCAGCACCGCGGACAAAGGGCTGCATAACGGCGGTAACACCGAATTTTGCCGCCTGAGCGAGATTTTTTCTGTCGCTGTCGGTAAGGGCAGGGGGATGAATTTCCGCTCCCGGCAGGGCAATGCTCTTTCGGCCTTTTAATATGCCGCCCAGTTTTACACGGGCAGTCACATAGTTTTCTCCTGCGCTTTCAGCCTCTAAAAGAAGCTTTCCGTCATCAAGTAATATCTCCTGCCCCTTTTTCATATAGGGAAAGCAGATAGCGGGCACAGGTATGCCCCCCTCGCCGAGGCGCACGGTTTCTCCGGCTTTAAGCTCCACCGGCTCTGCCATCTGTCCTACCCGAAGTTCAGGGCCCTGCATATCTATTAAAAGCTCAGCGCGAACCCCGCACTCCTCTGCCGCTTTGCGGAGAGTGTGGATCTGGGGTGCCGCATCTTCAAGGCATGTATGAGAAAGGTTCAGTCTGACTCCGTTCATGCCCTCGTTGAACATGGCTTTCAGCGTTTCTTTATCTGAACAGCCGGGACCCAGTGTGCCGTAAATTTCAAGCATTTTATATTTCTCCTGTATGTCTTTTATTTATCACCTTCGATTATACCACAAATTCCCCATTTGCATATAAAATTTCTCTTCATTTGCATATTGCGTTGTAGTATACTATAAAGAGTAGTATTTTTAATACGATGCTGACGAGAACGGAATAATTTCCGGTCTGTTTTAATTCTGCCCCTTTACGGCATGAATGGAGGAATTTTATGGATAATTTGCTGGTTGAGCTTTCAAATACTGAGTTTTCTAAGGCTCTCAGCTCCAAGGCCGCCGTTCCCGGCGGAGGCGGTGCATCCGCACTGGTGGGAGCATTGGGCGCAGCTCTGGGGCTTATGGTGGGAAACCTCACCGTAGGAAAGGCAAAATATGCCGACTCTGAGCCTCAGATATTAAAGCTTATGGATGAGGCGGAACAGCTCCGGCTGCGGCTTTTAGAGCTTGTAGACGGAGACGCAGAGGCTTTTGAGCCGCTGTCCAAAGCCTATTCCAT
Source organism: Oscillospiraceae bacterium (assembly GCA_020025715.1). Taxonomy (GTDB): domain Bacteria; phylum Bacillota; class Clostridia; order Oscillospirales; family Oscillospiraceae; genus Limivicinus. Next base: position 3,026 of record JAHHRQ010000066.1, read on the forward strand.
TCCCAAAGACGCCCCCAACCGGGACGAAATCATGGAAAAATGCCTTAAAGATGCCGCTGCCGTTCCCATGGAAATTCTCCGCATTTCCTGTAAGGTCATAGAACTTCAGCAGGGTTTCGCAGAGCTTGGCAGCACCCTTGCAATATCCGACGCCGGAACCGGCGGTGCCTTCTGTCAAAGCGCCATAAAAGGCGCTGCCCTCAATGTCCTCATTAACACCCGCAGCATGAAGGACAGGGCGTACGCGGAAGAGATGAATTTTGAAGTTGAAACGCTTTTAAATAAATACGAGCCTATGGCTCAAAAGGTTTACAAGGAGGTGTATGAGAGACTGAGCTGAGCGTTTCGGCTTAAAATTATATTATCAATGTCAGAGTAGGGTATGGCGCGTAAAGTGCCGGAGGATGGGAGTTGTCTCCGGACGAAGTATGAAAGGTGCGCGGTGCCATATCCGCATCCGCTGCAAATGAGAGAATCTCTTTTTGTGGCTAGACACGAAAGAAGGTCACAATAATATGAAAAAAACAAATACCCGCAGACTTGCTTTAGACGCAATGCTTGCCGCCATGTATGTGGCTCTGAGCTTTTTATCAATCAAACTTCCTAATATTAAGCTCAGCTTTGATTCCCTGCCTATCTTAGTCGGTGCCGCCCTTTTGGGGCCGGTGGACGGAATGGCTGTGGGACTTATCGGCAGTTTTATTAACCAGATGCTCACATACGGCTTTACCGCCACCACAGTTCTGTGGATAATTCCGGCAGGCGTCCGGGGCTTGATGGTGGGTCTTTACGCAAAGAAGAAAGGCTTCGATATGAGCATGAAGCAGACTGTTTTCATAGTCATACTCAGTGCTCTTGTGGTTACAGCCCTCAATACCTTTGTCATCTATCTTGACAGCGTAATTTTTGACTACTACTCTTATGTACTGGTCTTTGGGGCTATAATTCCGAGAATAATCGCAGGTATTCTCACCGGACTTATTCTCGCCGCAGTTCTTCCCTCAATAGTTAAAACCCTAAAAAAGAAGCTTAACTTCTGATATATAGGAAAAACCTATCACTTTTGTGATAGGTTTTTATTTTTTCAGCAGCCGGGGCTGCGGTTTAAAAGCTCTTTCCGCCTTTTCCAGTCCGGCATCAGCTTTGTCATAAGGGCGTGGAAATCCGCGGAGTGGTTCGGGTGTATAAAATGGCAGAATTCGTGCATTGCCACATATTCTATACATTCCTCCGGCACCGCAATCAGCCTTTTATTGAGAGTTATTATGCCCTTTCCCGGTATACATGAGCCCCAGCGGCTTTTCATATCCCGCATTTTAAGGGTAGGAAAAGGAACGCCCATAGCTTTAAAAACGGGGTAGATATTTTCCGCCTGCCTGATAAAAACCTCTCTGCACAGCTCATCTCTGAATTTGCGGAAAACCCGCTCCTTTTCCTGAAAGTTTTCCACATTTTCCGTTTCGATGATGAGTTTTCCACTTTCCGTGTATGCGCCCCTGCTTCCCTTTTTAACTTCAAGCACATACTCTTTCCCCAGAATATAAAAGCGCTCTCCGCTTATATATTCATAGGCTTTGGGGGCATTTTCCGCCATTTTAGAGAACTTTTCTCTGGCGTTTAAAATAAACTCTCCCTTTTCGGAAACGAAATTATCCACTCTTTTAAGGCTTGCTCTCATAGGTGCAGAGACATAAACCTCTCCGTCGGCTTTTACCCGCAGATTAATGTTTTTAACATTTTTCCTCTCGAAGGTAAAAGATATAGGCACACCGCCGCTGAAAACGGTTCTTACAGTTTTTTCCATAGCAGCTCCTTAAAGCTCAGCCGCTTTGAGCAGGGCATCAATGCAGAATGAGGGAATTCGCCCAAGTCCGTCCGGCCCTACATTAAGGAGATAATTCACACCCATGGAATTTAACTTGCGCCGCCGCTCTGCGATTTTTTCGGGGCTTATCCAGTTTTGGTCAAAATACTTAAAGCCCCATGAGGAATTCATGGTTCCCGCAGTTTCGTACAGACCGTAGGGGGACACCTTAAAGCCGTTTAGTCCGTTGGGGTCTGCGTTTTCGTCAGCCTCTGCGCGGCGGTCGGGATATTCATTATCACCCAGAGACACATAATCGTAAGCGCCGTTGCCTATTCTGGAATTTATAAGGCATCGGGGCTGATAGCTTTTAACAAGGGAATTCAGCTCCATGCTCTGCTCGGGGCTTATGGTGTGGGGCACATCAAACCACACAAGGCAGAGATCGCCGTAATTTTTCAGAAGCTCCGTAACCTGAGGCTTGATTTTTTCCTCAAAGCATATGGAAAAATTCTTCTTTTCCCTCTCCGGATAGTCCCAGCTGTTGTCCCATGACACTCCCGCACAATCGGCGCTGTCTCTGTCGTAGCCGCCGCCGTGGAAGTGGTGCCAGTCCAGCTCCTGACTGTAATAAAGGCCGAATTTAACTCCGTATTTATAGCAGGCCTCCGCAAGCTCCGCGGTAACATCCCGCCCGAATGGGGTTGCATCAACAATGTTGAATTTATCCGCCATGCTTTTAAACATTGCAAAGCCGTCATGGTGCTTTGCAGTAAAGACAAAGTATTTCATGCCTGCATCCTTTGCAAGGCGAATCCAGCTGTCAGCGTCAAAATATATAGGATTAAAGGCAGAGGCAAGGCTCTCATATTCGGCATTGGGTATAGGCATATAGCTTTGTATCCACTCGGCATAGCCCTCAACCCGTCTGCCCCTGTACTCCCCCGCTAAAAGAGAATACAGCCCCCAGTGGGCCATCATTCCGTATTCTGCGTTTAAAAACCACTCGTGCTGTATATCTCTTTTCATAATTTCTCCTTAAAATGCTGTTTTCCTTACTTTAGCATTTTGTAATTTAAAAATCCAGAATAAAAAACAGGAGTGTTTTTTCACTCCTGTTTTAATTTATTTTTTGCTGCTGTATTTCCGGAACCATTCTGTTATCTCGGTAAGTCTGCGAACTCTGTGTAAAGGCTTGCCGGAACGGGAAAGCTCATGGTTTTCGCCGTGGAACAGGCACAGTCTTGCGGGAACGCCCCGCTCCTTGAGGGCGGTGAACATCTGGAGTCCCTGCTCCAGCGGGCAGCGGTAATCCTCATCGGAATGGATGAAGAGGGTAGGTGTTTTAACATTTTCCGCATACTTTACCGGAGAATGTGCCCAGAGCTTTTCGGGATTATCGAAGAATTTCGCGCCGCACTGGTCGTCGGCAAAGTAGAAGCCTATATCGCTGACTCCGTGGAAGCTGAGCCAGTTTGAAATGGAGCGCTGAGAAGCGGCGCAGCAGAAGCGGTCGGTATGTCCGATTATCCAGTTTGTCATAAAGCCGCCGTAGCTGCCGCCGGTAACACAGACCCGCTCAGGGTCAATCTGGGGATAGGCTTTCAGAACTGCGTCTGTGAAGTCCATAAGGTTATCAAAATCGGTTCCGCCGTAATCGCCGCGAATATCCATAAATTCATTGTCTCTGCCGTCGCCGCCCTTGGGGTTGCAGAAGAACACGAAATAGCCCATACCTGCCCAGAGCTGCATTTCATGGTAGAAAACAGGGCCGTAAACGGTTTTGGGGCCGCCGTGAATATCCAGAACTGCGGGATATTTCTTCTCAGGGTCATAATCCTTAGGCAGCATTACCCAGCCCTCAATGTCATAGCCACGGCTCTGGATGTGAATATTCTGATAGTCGGCAACGTATTTGCCCTCCAGAGCCTCATCGTTAAAGCGGCTCAGTCTTGTAATCTCGCCGCTTTCAAGGTCGGCGGAATAAAGCTCCTGAAGGCGGTTATCGTAAAGGGCAATCATAAGCGCCTTGGAATTATCCTCGGAAAGGGCTATTGCGTCTATGCTGCCCGCCTTGCCTATAATGTTTTTAACATTTCCGTCAGCACTGAGGGTATTCAAAACTGCATTGCCCTCTCTGGTGGCTATGTAATAAAGAGCGCCGCCCTTTGCCTGCCAGCTGCTGCCGCCGCCGTAACGGCAGTCACTGCCAACGCTGCCGTACATGTTGTATTCTTCCTTACGCAGAAGCTCAAAGGAGCCGTTTGCAGGGTCAAATACATATACCCAGCTGTTTTCGTTTACGCCGTAACGGCTGCAATCAGAGGCGGAAACCCAGATTTTGCCCTCAACCTCTATCATGTCACCTATGCTCAGCTCAGGCTTATCAAGTACAAGGGAAAGCTCTTCTTTTTCCACATTGTATCTGTAAATCTGACCGTTTTTTATGGGGTACTTATCGGTATAGGCAGTACCGTTAAAGAAAATGTCATTGCCAATGCAGATAAAGCTGCCCATATCCATTTCCGGCTTTGAAATGCGCTTTACACTGCCGTCGGCTTTAACGGTAAAGAGGGCTGTGCGCTGTTTATTGGTTACGCCCTGACCGTTAAACCAGAAAGGAATTTCGTCCAGAACCTCGTAGTCCTTTTCGTCCTCGTAGTGCTTGGCGGTGTTTTTCCGCTCCTCAGCGCTCATCTTATAGTAGTCGGGATAATTAACATCTATACCGCCGCTTACAGCATAGCCCCAGTCGGTTTTTTTAATGGAAGATGCTGCAAAGGGCAGAGTGAATGCAGGGAGGGCTTCGCCGCCGTTAATATTCAGGCGGTAATAGCTTGTAAAGCTCTCCTTCTCGCTCTCCCGCTTCTTTTCCTCAGCGGAACGGACGGCGGGGAAAAGGATATTGCTCTCATCCTCCCAGATAAAGCTCCGCTCCTTGCCTAAGTCGGTGAGCTGTCTCAGGCTGCCGTCATAAAGCCACAGGCGGCTTTCATAGGAGTTTTCGCTCTCGTTGCAGTTTGAAACCGTGAAAGCGGCGGCTTTGCCGCCGGGGGCGTACTTAATGTTAGATAAAAAGCGGTATTTTAAAAAGTCTTTTAACTCTATTGCGTTCATATCTGTTCCCTTTCGTTTTTTAGTTATGCTTAAAGTATAGCACAAAGATTTTACATGATAAATTCAAAATTGATATTTTTCAGTTAGATAAATCTAACTGTATTATAATACAGACTTTCCCTTTTTACAAGCGGATCTCCTCTGCTTTTGTTTTACATTTTAATCCCCCCCAGGGGCTTACACCTTGAATAAGCATGTGTTAAGCTTGTGACATTACAGCCGTGACACTATCAGGAAAGGAGAAATACATGACTCTTGATTACGCAAGCGGAACTATTTTTGCGGAGCTGAAGCACTCCCGCAAAACTCTGGTAGAGGGCGTTGCATTTTCCATCGGAGAAGGCGAAAGTATGGCACTGATCGGAGAGACCGGCTCAGGAAAAACCATGATTGCCATGTCTTTAATGGGACTGCTCCCAAAAAATGTACGTATGACGCAAGGTCGGGTAATATTTAGGGGCCGCGAGCTTAAATCACCGAAAGATTATTTCTCTCTTCTTGGTGTGGAAATTGTGTACATTCCCCAGAACGGATCGGAATTTCTCAATCCGTCAAGAACAATCAGAGCTCATCTGTATGACTCTCTGAAAAAGATGAAAATACGGCCAGGACAAATGGAAAATATTGCTCTTGATAAGCTGAGAGCCGTGGGCTTTGAAAAGCCTGAGGAGCTTTTGAACAAATACCCTTTTCAGCTCTCCGGCGGTATGGCTCAGAGGATAACAATAGCAATAGCGGCTTGCTCCGAGGCCGAACTCATTATTGCCGATGAACCTACAAACGGCCTTGACAGAAAGGCCATAGAAGCTTTTTTCTGTCTGTTGGAGAATATATTTCCCAAGGCCGCAAAACTTGTAATAACCCATGACATATCCGTAGCCATGCACTGTGACGAAACACTGGTGCTATGCGCCGGAAAAATGATGGAGCACGGGCCGTCAGAAAATCTTTTTAAAAATCCCCGGCACCCATATACAAAGGCACTCATGAGTGCGCTGCCCGAAAACGGAATGGAAGAAGCTCCCGTGCTCAGGCCCGACAGCGACAAGTGCCCATTTAGGAAAAGATGCACCCGGGCTACGGAAAACTGCTCTATGCTGCACATGAGCGGAGTCGGAATTGAATGGTGGTGCAGTGAGGCGACATGATACAGGGTATAAATTTAAAAAAGAGCTTTGGAGAAAACCTGATTTTCGAAAACGCAGATTTTTATATTCCCGAGGGGAAAATCGTCGGCCTGTACGGCAGAAGCGGCATAGGCAAATCCACTATGGCCAAGATTCTCTGCGGTGTCACAAGCCCCGACGCAGGGGAACTTTACTTTAAAGGAGAACTCCTTTTCAGCGCAGCTAAACCTTATAACCGCAAGCTGGGTCTTGGAATTCAAATGGTTTATCAGCAGCCATATGCCGCTCTTGACCACAGTCAGAAGATAATTCAGGGCTTTTACGAGCTTATACGTTACCACCGCTTTGCACCGTCAAAATTGCAGGCAAGCGCGCTCATAAGGAGCCTTATGGAGCAGGTAGGGCTGGACATAGATATTCTAAACCATCTTCCCCATCAGATTTCAGGCGGTGAGGCTCAAAGAATAGCAATCGCCAGATGTCTGCTTTTTGAGCCAAAGCTCCTTATCCTCGATGAAGCAACATCTATGCTTGATGTATCTACTCAGGCAAATGTTATTGCTCTTGTTAAGAAACTGGTCGTACAAAACAGCGGCTCCCTGCTCCTTATAAGCCATGACCGGGAGCTGGTTGAATTTCTGTGCGACAAAATATATGTTCTGGAAAATAAAAAATTAAAGGAGAAGTAAAAACATGAACAAAAAACTCATCTCATTGCTGCTTATACTGCTTCTGACAGCATCTCTGTTCTGCGGCTGCGGTGAAGCACCCACATCCACTGAGGCTCCC
>JAHHRQ010000067.1 GCA_020025715.1 Oscillospiraceae bacterium
GTTTCTCAGGCTATTGACGATATTATTGAAGGTAAGCTTGAAAACTGCTTTGTTGAAATGAATTTCTGTTCCGGCGGCTGCATAGGCGGCCCTTCATTCCAGCGCAGAAAGATGAGCAGTGCTCTGGGCGAGCTGAGAGTGAGAAAGGCTGCCGGAACGGCGGAACATTCTCAGGATTTCAACACCCCCGAAAGACCTGATATTAAGACTGAATTTAAGGCTAAACGGGTTTTGCATCTTAAACCCGGCGAGGACCAGATTGAAGCGGTACTTCGCCGTATGGACAAACATTCTCCGGCCGACGAACTTAACTGCGGCATGTGCGGCTATCAGACCTGCCGGGAAAAAGCGGAAGCCGTTTTGCAGGGCAAGGCAGAGATTTCAATGTGTATGCCTTACATCAGAAAGAAAGCCGAAAGCTATGCATGCAAGGTTATTGACAGTATGCCCAGTGCGGTTCTCAGCGTGGATATGTCCCTTAAAATTAAGCAGATAAATCCGGCGGCATGTGCAATTTTCGGCATGGAGGCTCAAAACCTTATAGGCGAACCTGTTCGCAGTATTCTGGACGAAAGTGCTTTTATTGAGGCTCTTGCCTCCGGCGGGGAGTGCATGAAGTTCAACACCTATCTGCCGGATTATGACGTGTATCTGGAAGAAACTATAAGTCCCGATAAAAAGGCAGAGCTTATAATCTGCGTGTTGCAGGATGTTACGGAAGAAAAAATAGCCAAGCGCAAAAACCTCCGGAAAAAACAGCATGCTGCCATGATAGCGGATAAAATTATAGATAATCAGCTCCGTATGGTGCATGAGATTGCGTCTCTGTTGGGTGAAACGGCGGCTGAAACCAAAATTGCCATAAGTGACCTTAAAAACACGGTAATGATGGATGATGAGGATAAATAAGCAATGAGAGAAGAATTGTTTTTAGACAGTGCTTTAATATCCAGAAACCATGACGGGGAAACCTTATGCGGCGATTTTTCCCAAATGTTCGGCACTGACACGGAGCCTGTTTTCGTCCTGTCCGACGGTATGGGCAGCGGTGTAAAGGCAAATATCCTTGCAACGCTCACCTGTACAATTCTGGGGAGACTCCTTGAACACGGAATTCCGTTGGCAGAATGTGTTGATACCATTGCGGCAACTCTGCCTGTATGCCGTGAACGGCATATGGCTTATGCCACTTTTACTGCAATGCAGATAAGCGGTGACAGAGCCTTTCTTGTAGAATATGATAACCCGCCGGCTATCGTAATCCGCAACGGACAGGTGCTTAAAAGCAGCTGCAATGTCCGTTTCGTGGGAGACAAGGAAATACATCAGCGGCAGTTTGATATAATGCCGGGAGATGTGATTGTACTAATGAGCGACGGCGTTACACATTCGGGCATAGGAAGAACCAATGATGACGGCTGGACAACGGCTGAGGCGGGTGAATTCCTTATAGAAAACGGCGCTGCCGAAAACTGTGCTGCGGTTACGGCGGCAATTCTGGATAAAAAATGCGCCCGGCTTTCAAAAGATGCACTGGACGATGACAGAACCATTGCCGTAATGCGCTTTTGCCAGCGCACGACAGTCAACCTGATGATGGGGCCGCCTGAAAATTCCAAAGATGACGAGCGGATGCTAAAGCTGTTTTTTGCAAAAAAAGGACAGCATGTAGTATGCGGCGGCAGTACGGGAACCATGGTTTCAAGGTATCTTAATAAGCCAATAGAGTTGGTTGAAGGCTCAGGCAGCGAGCGGGTGCCGGACATGGCAAAACTGGAAGGCGTAGATTTGCTGACGGAAGGTATAATAACCCTCAAAGCGGCTTTGGATTTGAGAGAGCGGATAAAAGAAAAACCGGAGCTGATTCTGGAACTTCGGGAAAGCCCGGAAGAGCTTCTATATAAAAAGCTGTTTCTTGAAAGCTCTAATGTGAATATATTTTTCGGCACGGCGGCAAATGTGGCTCACAAAGATATAGGCATCAGCTTTGAAAAAAAGCTTGAAGCTATAAAAAAACTTTATTCAGAGCTGCTGGCGGCAGGCAAAACCGTTAAAAAAGAATACTTTTAAAATACTGTGTTAAGCTTTCTTGACACAGTATTTTTTGTATCTAACGCTATAAATATTAAGAAAAATTTAGAACTGTATTTTAAATCGGCATGTTATAATGAATTAATATATAGCAAGCAATAAACAGAAATTTATTTTCACAGAGGAGAAAAGCAGATGAAAAAATTCATCATGTCCTTTTTCATTGCCGTAATGTGCGCTTTGACAGTGGGCTGCAGCAATAAAATGAGTACACCTGCCTCCGAAACAGAGAAAACAAAGCCTGAAATCACAATAGGACAGGAAGAAACCTATGTTTTTAATGGCAGGGAGTATAAGGCGGAAGAACTGTCGGAGCAGACAATTAAATGGCTTAAAATGGACGATGAGGAGCGGGCGCACAGCAGCTGGTGCCCTCCGGAGTTCGGCATAAGCAATGAAAACGCACAGGGAGAAAGTGCGGTAAATGAGACTAAGGGCGCGGCAGAAGCTATTGAAGGTTTTGTGAACTTAGGTGGCACTGATGCCGAGAGCTATGCTGCGAGTATTTATGATATGTACTGCGAAAATCCGGCAGGCTTTATGGAAATGCTCTCTGCTTATCCGGAAGAAACCGTCAATATAATAACTGCATTTATAAACGAAGAAAATGCTTTGAATGGCAGAAAAAATTCGCAGGAGTCTGCAAACTACACGCCGGATGATTATGACCTTGTGCGGGTAAAAGACTATATCCCCGATATATATTCTGACATTAAATATGCGGGGAAAGACAATTTTACAGGCAAGTGCATATATGATTTTAATGATGTTTATCTCAGATACGGAACTGTAAAAAAGCTTATTAAAGTTCAAAATGCCCTGTCTGATTATGGATATGCTTTGCTTATATGGGACGGATACAGACCTCAGGCGGCTCAGTTTAAATTATGGGAAACAGCACCCGACCCTTCCTATGTTTCAGACCCGTATAACGGACATTCAAAGCACTCAAACGGCGGCACTCTTGATGTTACATTAGTGGATTCATCCGGAAATGAGCTTCAAATGCCTTCGGGCTTTGATGAATTTTCGGCACTGGCAGACAGAGACTACACAGATGTTTCGGACGATGCACGGAAGAATGCAGAACTGCTTCAAAAGCTGATGTATGAAAACGGATTTGAGGGCTATTTTAAAGAATGGTGGCATTTTTATGATACCGTTGAATACGGGTATGACGATATTCAGCCCCTTGGCGTATATTCCGAAACTGATGCAAAGGTTATAAACTGCGATGAATTTATAAGCCTGAGACAGACTCCGAATCCGGACGCAGAGAAAATATGCAAGATAAAACTTGGTGAAACGGTTATGCTTCTCGGCGGCAGCTACGGAGATTATTTAAAGGTTGGCTATGACGGGCATACAGGCTACGTTATGGGCGAATATATTGCAAAATAATATAAACGGCAGGAGTTTTATGCTTCTGCCGTTTATAAGCTGTAAAATGAAAAAGCCACCGAAAATCGGCGGCTTTTTTCATCATTTTATCAATGCCCAAAGGGCTTTAAATCCATTAAGTCTTTTTCTTTTGTAAGGTCTGCGTGGCACAGATCGGCAAAGAGTATCAGCAGCAGTACAGCCGCACCCCATACAGCCTTTGTACCGACAATATGTGCAAGAAATGCAGAGACAACAGCGCCGCCGATAAAGCTCAAAAGCATGTAGATATGATTGAGAAAACGAGTCTTATGAGCGGGTATTTCTCTGTGCTTGAGCCATTTTGCAAGGTATATTCCGGTCTGGCGTATATGGTTTGTACAGAAGGTGGTAGCCATTGGAACATGCTCCGCCTGACGGAAGGTATTATACTGCATGGAGCAGATAAAGTTAACCGCTACATGGGTAATCTGATAAGGCCAGCTGTCGGGAATAAAGCCTAAAATTATAACTACAAGAGCCTCTATACCAACAAGAATAGTATCCCAGCGGAGAAAATGGAAGTGCTTTAAAGGGGAGGGGATAAGCTCGGAAATTATCGTTCCTAAGAGATAGGCACTTATAGGAATGAGATAATAGAGCGCCTTGCTCCACATGCCGCTGCCTAAGGAAACGGACAGCATTACAATGTTTGCGGTCTGGGCGTTACAGAAAACGCCGCCCCGCATTGTGAATGTGAAAGCTCCCAAATATCCGCCTACTGCCATTAACATGCGGAATACACGGCGCTTTTCACATTCAAGAATTGTATAATCATTTTCTACTTGTTCCGTAATCATGCTTCTAACTGCCTCATGGAATTATCCATACCCCTAAGAGCCTTTCTGAATTCAAAGATAAAGAGTATACCGGTGAACGTTACCGCTAAGGTGTCTGCTATGGGTTCAGCCAGATATACACCGATAGTCTTATCTGCAATTAGTGCAGGCATTATATAAATAAGAGGAATGAGAAGTACAAACTTTCTCACAACTGCCACAATTATAGAGGCCTTTGCATTTCCAAGAGAAATGAAGGTCATCTGGCATGCCATCTGAATTCCGAAGATACCCATACCGAAGTAATAAATTCTCAGTGCCTTTGCGGCAAACTCAACAAGAGCAGCGTTATCGGTAAACATTAACGCAAACATCTGGGGGAAGAGCATTACGAGACACCAGAGAATAATAGTGTATGAGAGGCTGACGGTAAGAAGAATGAAGAAGGTCTTTTTAACTCGCTCCTTATTTCCTGCACCGTAGTTGTAGCTGGAAATAGGCTGTGCGCCCTGCGCCACACCCTGAACAGGAAGAGCTGCAAACTGGGTGACACTTGTTAAAATGGTCATTGCCGCAACAGCCATATCGCCGCCGTAGCGTTGGAGAGAGGCATTGAAGCAGACGGCAATTACACTCTCACTTGCCTGCATTATGAAAGGCGCAAGACCCAGTGCCATACAGGGGAGAACATATTTTCCTGCTATGCGAAGTGTTTCTTTCTTGAGCTTAAGGCTTGTCTTTTTACCCGCAAGGAATACAAGCACCCATACGCAGGAAACACCCTGAGAGATTATAGTTGCGAGAGCTGCACCGCTGACGCCCATTTTGCAGACAAAAATGAAAATCGGGTCTAAAACAATATTAAGTACAGCGCCGATTAAAACCGTAAGCATACTCACAGTAGCGAAGCCCTGAGCGGTAATAAAGGCGTTCATTCCCAAGGTTATCTGAACGAATATGGTTCCTATTGCATACACGTTCATGTAAGCTACTGCATAGTCAATGGTGTTTTCACTGGCACCGAAAGCCATAAGCAGAGGCCGCCCGAATAAAAGCAATATTACTGTCAGCACAATGGAGACTATTACCTGCAAAGCAAGGCATGAGCCCATTGTCTTTTCGGCGGTGTCCTTATCGCCTTGACCGATAAAAATTGATGCTCTTGGAGCGCCGCCGGAGCTTACAAGGGCGGCAAAAGCGGAAACTATCATTATAATAGGCAGGCATACACCTACGCCGGTAAGAGCCAGCTTTCCGTCTCCGGGCATGTGACCGATGTAAATTCTGTCTACAATGTTGTAGAGCATATTTACAATTTGTGCAGCAACAGTGGGAATGGCTAACTTGAAGAGAAGTTTTCCTACCGGTTCTGTCCCGAGAAATTCTCTATCGTTATTCACAATATCACGTCTTTCTGAAATTTTCCTTAACTAATGTATTATACCACAAAAGAGTGCAGATTTCCACTGTTGCTGCTAAAAAAATTATTTGGCTTTACTCAGCTTCATAGCCTTGAGAATGTAGCTTATCTGAGAGATGCCGCCGATTAAAAGTACAAGGAACATGGGGAATAATCCGGTATCGAAGGCAATGTGAGTTACAATGGTTACGGCCCAGAGAATCATGCAGGTTTTGGTGGTGATGCTGAAGGCGTGGTATGAGGCTTCACCGATGAGCTGCTTTTCTGCTTCATCGCAGCTTCCGTACCATTTTTTCTGGAACTTGGTATCGTAAACGCTGCCCTGTTTTTCTGGGTTCATTTTTCTTGTAAGGTCAACGGCTTTCTGCTGCATAAGGGTTATTAGAATAAAGGTAATAATACAGCTTAAAAATGCGAATATTGTTTGTCCCGGACCTATGTTAACTGTCAGAATACTGCCCAGACCGAATAAGGTAACAAGCATTGCAATGCTGATTAAAAGCAGAACGGAGTTAAGCTTTGCGTCAATATCATCGGGAAGTTCTTCGTTTTCTCCGTCCCAGCCCTCAGCAAGCTTTTTTGCTTTTTTATAAATTATGAAAGCGGGGAGAATCAGAAGCAGCAGAGTAATTACAGAAATATAGGGGACTGCAATCTGTAAAAAGCTGTGTATGCCGGTTACAATAATGTTTGTCCAGTCACTTCCGCCGATAAATGTAGAGAAAAGACCTGCTATAAAGCCGACGGCGGCACTTACTAAAAGTACAATAAGGTATTTCGGGACGGCTTTTTTGTTGTCCTTTTTAATGTTATCATTATTATTCATTATTTAATCCTCCGTATAAGTAAAAATATCCTCCACGGTAACGCCACATATTTTGGCGAGCTTCAGCGCAAGGCTTACAGAAGGGGAGTAATCCCCGCGCTCTATCTGGCTGATGGTCTGCCGGGATACTCCGGCCAGAGAACCCAGCATCTGCTGGTTTAAACCCAGTCTTGCCCGGTGCTCCTTCAGATTGTTATTTAAAGGCATAACATCACTCCTTGTGTAAACTAAACTTTGCAAAGTGACAACTATTCTTGTCAAATACATAATAACATTGACAACTTTCCTTGTCAACAACTAAATTGAAAAAATTTTTATACGACCTTTATTTTATCAGTGCAAAATTGGGTGATATATGTTATAATTAAAAAAACAATTTTAAAAAGAGGTGTCCGAAATGCTTGACAAAAAAGTAGCCGATCTTATAAATAATCAGGTCAACAAGGAGCTCTATTCTTCATATCTGTATCTGGATTTTTCCGTTTTCTATGAGGAAGAGGGTCTTAACGGCTTTGCAAACTGGTACATGGTACAGGCTCAGGAAGAACGCGACCATGCTCTGCTGATGCTTCGCTTCCTCCAGAATAACGGCGTAAAGCCCGTTCTGGAAGCTGTTGACAAGCCCGACAAGGTGCTGAGCGACAGACTTCAGGTTCTGGAGTTCGGTCTGGAGCATGAGAAATATGTTACCGGCCTTATCAACAACATCTATGACGCTGCATACACCGTCAGAGATTTCCGCACCATGCAGTTCCTTGACTGGTTCGTTAAGGAGCAGGGCGAGGAAGAGAAAAACGCAGAGGATCTTATAAAGAAGATGCGTCTTTTCGGAGACGATGCCAAGGGCCTTTATATGCTCAACTCTGAGCTTGCCGCCAGAGTTTACACTGCACCTTCTCTGGTACTTGACTGATACATAAAAAAGACGGTTTCCGTTTGCATATGCCAGATAAGGAAGTAATTTAGATAGTTCTAAAAGCTTTTTAATCCGAAAATGCAAAATAAAAAATTCCCGGGAAGACTCAAATTGAGCCGGCCCGGGAATTTTTTTATATTAGATGAGAGAATGGCTCTCACATAAAATTTAGTTAGCAAATTCAACAGGCTATGATATAATATTGATAAAAATGTTAAACCTATCAAAAGTGTGGTAGCAGTTTGGAGGCAAGATAGATGTACAAAGAAACAGATAGAGAAGAATTACTGAATAAAATAGCCGGCTTCATGCAAGAAAGTTCTGCATTTGAGGGACTGCTCCAAATTGGCTCTGGTGCGACCGGGTTTGCTGACATCTACTCCGACATTGATTTGATGGCTGGCTGTGGTGATGCGGATTGCGTGAAAGATGCCGACCGGCAGCTCCGACAATTCTTTGCAGAGCTGGGTGCCTGTCACATTGAGAATCGAGCTTGGACAAGTACCGCCCTGGGCTTGTCCGTCTACTTTGAGGACGGACTGAGCGCTGATATATCCTTTATGCCCACATCGGAACTGCCGATCCGCTCACCGCGGTACAGGGTAGTCTTTGCAAAGACTGAGAACTTCGTGGATGTACTGAACGCAGCCGCACAACGGTTCGCAGAGAGTTCCCAACGGTATGGTATAGATGATTCCATCCATTACCGCTTCGTCAATGAACTGCGTTATGTGGAGATCGCCATACTTCGAGAGCAATTCATATTTGCGGACATTGCCTTGAGCAATGCCAGGCAGCTCCTATTGTCGGTGGAAACCGTTGCAGAGGGAAAAAAGCTGCACCAATTCAAAGAATACAATAACTTATCCCAGTCTTTCCTTGAACTTTTGGCGGAAACCTACCCCAAAAACCGAACTTATGAGGATATACGCACTGCAGAAGAAAAATTGCTTGCCTTGTATTTGAAAATCGTTAAGAATAGTACGTATCTGACATTTGACAATGCTCTGCTGAAACTGTTAGGCTGTTTTGATTAAGGTGTGAATCCATTATAGATAAAGAATATAATTTAGATTGAAGCATCATTCGGAGAAGACAGAAAAGAAACTTAATGAGCAAAAACGAAAGATAACGGTAGCCATATCGTGGATGAAAAAAAGAGACATACATTATTTTACGAATAGCAGCCTATTCTCTTATAGCAACTTACACACTTACTTTTATTGGATTACCTTTTGCTGGAATATCTGAAGCCATGATGAATGATGAGTTCAAAATCATTTATGCAGAAAATATTTCTATTAAGGAATGTTGCATGAGGGCAAACGGCTGCATTCTTGCCTTGGCATATAGACAAAGGGAGTAGATTAAAAATGAACATAGAAACAACACACCTCATTGTGCGTGATTTTCTGATGGATGATGCATCAGACCTTTATGAGATTCTTGGCGATGAGGAGACAATGAAATACTGTGAACGGCCTTACAGCTTTGAAAAAACGCAAAATTTTCTGGCTGATTTTTGCATCGGGCGAGGAGGAGCAGCTGCGGCAGTCCATAAGCAAAGCGGAAAAGTGATTGGGTACATTCTTTTCAATGAATATACAGAGAATGTGTACGAAATAGGCTGGTTCTTCAATCGGAAATACTGGCAAAAGGGATATGCCTATGAAGCCTGTCAGGCAGTTATTGACCATGCTTTCACGCAGTTGAAGGTTCATAAGATTTTTGCTGAAACTATTGATTCTGTAAAATCTGTTGCTCTGATGAAGAAACTGGGGATGCAGCCTGAGGGAATCCAGCGGAGTCATACAAGAGATCTAAACGACCAATGGGTTGACATGTATGTATATGGTCTGCTGGCTGAAGACTGGTTCCGGCATAATAAAAAGTGCGATGATGTAGCTAATGCAATTCGCTGCGCTGAAACAGCCGATTATGACAGCGTAGAAGCTATTATGCAGGAAGTCCAACAGCTCCATGTTGACTGGCGACCGGACATTTATAAACCTACGGATACCGTATACCCCAGAGAATATTTTGAGCATCTGGTCGCTGAAAAGCGGCTTCTGGTTGCAGAGACGGACGGCATCGTTATGGGCCTGCTCTCTTTTATGTACCGACATATAGCATCTGATAAGCAGGTCACAAGAGATGTTATTTTTGTTGATGATCTGGCAGTAAAGGCAGAATATCGTGGGCGGGGGATAGGAAAACAGCTGCTGAACCAAATGAAAGAAAAAGTCCGTGCCGAGCACATGGACGGTCTGGAATTGCAGGTAAACGCCCGAAACATTGCCGCCAGAAAGATGTATGAGAAGTTTGGATTTACGGAGAAATCC
>JAHHRQ010000068.1 GCA_020025715.1 Oscillospiraceae bacterium
TTATCCTTCAATATCTTCTTTCTTTTTCCGGCCTATGGGGTTTGCGCTTGCAGCTTCATGAAGTGATGCATTGTCAATATGGGTATAAATCTGGGTAGTATTTAAGTTACTGTGTCCCAGAACCTCCTGCAAAGCTCTTGTATCTACACCGTTTTTGAGCATCAGCGTCGCTGCGGTATGCCTTAATTTATGAGGTGAAAACCGTTCTGCATCAAGTCCGGCTGCCAGCAGAGTTTTATCTACCATTTTTTCTACGGCTCTTACGGTAATACGCCGGTTATTTCGGCTTATAAACAGCGCATTTTTATCAGCAGGGCTTAATTTCTCATCGTTTCTAACTACCAGATAGTCATCAATAGCCTCACGGCAGCCCTCAGCAAAGTAAATTATCCGTTCTTTGTTGCCTTTACCAAGTACTCTCACATGATCTTCATATATATCGGTAGTATTAAGTGAAACAAGCTCGGAAACTCGAAGACCGCATGACATAAAAAGCATTAAAATACAGTAATTTCGCTCCGCAAATGGCCCGTCACAGGCGCTTAAAAGCCTCTCACATTCGCTTTCTTCAAGGTAGCGGGGCAGGGAGGCCTGACGTTTTGGCATGTCAAGTTCCTGACATATATTGGTTTCCAATAAATGCCGTTTATTGCAGAGATAATTATAGAATGATTTTACAGATGATGTTCTACGACAGCGGCTGGCGGCAGACAGGGCGTTAGGGGAGTTAAGCATTTCCGGAGAAAAAGACTGGTAGCGATACAGGTCTTCAATTTTAATTGATTTAATAAAATCAATATCTACATCGCTAATATCAATTTCATTAAACGGAGTTGACCTTGAAACCAAACCACGGCGCCGTTTAATGAAACGAAACAGAATTTTTAAATCCATATAGTAGCCGGTAATGGTCAGATCAGAATGTCCGCGCACAGTTGAATGGTATTCAAGAAACTCCATTAAAATATCCGGTGCATCTGTAATGTTATCTATATTCATTATAATAAACTCCTTTGAATCAAAATAAGTGTAAATCAGTAAAAACATAAAAATCAGAGCTGCAAAAGCCTTACGAACAGTTTTTAAGCTCCCAACCTTAAAATTTACATGTCCGAGTTCGCTTAATCTATATTATGCGAACTTAGGTTAGTATTTTATAAATCAGGTGAAACGATACGAAGTTCTATCCCCTGACTATATTTTAGATTATAATCTATAAATAATATTATGTCAACTCAAATTTAGTCTAATCCCGAAAATAAAATCCGCCAAATAAATGGCGGATTTTATATAAGTCTGAGTTGTTTTACCGTTTAAAATTCTTTAAGATTGACTCATTGGTAACTCTTATTGAATTCAGAACAGTTGCAAGTGCTGCAGCCATATCAATGAAGATTGCAAACCAGATATTGCAATAACCGATTATACTGAGGAATATCAAAATTGCTTTTACAATAAACGCAAAGAGCGCATTAGAAATTGCAACTTCCTTCATGCGTCGGCTGACCTGTACTGCAAACGGAACATTTGCAAGACAGTTCTGCTTTACCTGAGCATCGGCAAACTTTGCTTTTTTGCCGACTCTCATATCAATATCAGCACTTGAATGAGCCTGAAATCCGTTCGAATAAACATACAGAACATGATTGCCTCTGTCCTGTTTCAGGTCATCAATTAGCTTAAGTTTTTTCTCAGTGTCGCAGCCGGAAACAACTTCATTCATTGACAGCTCATAGGCAAAGCGCTGGCTCTCCTCTTCCCCGTCCTCAGTCACGAGAACACATCTGCTGAGCTCCAGTTCATTTAAACCCGAACTCAGATCAATAGCTTCATTGTTAATATCAGCCGTTATAACTATGCTGCCGACAAATCGGTCGGAAACTGTCATATAGAATGTCTGGCAGTTTTCGTTGTCGTTCTCATTTTCAGGAGGCTGTACTCCCCTGCTTAGGAAGAATTCTCTTGTAGCAAGTGTTACTCTTGCACCGCCGATTTTAAGGTCAACGCCGCGGCCGGGATAATCATTAAAATCAGTAATAAGCTCTAATCTGTATTCCTGATTATTTATCGCCGCCACAGCCTTAGCCACCGGCTGCTCTGAATAATACAGCGCATGAGATGCGAAGTTCATGAAAGTTTCTTTGTCAATAATCTCAGAAGATATTGAAACTACACGAGGAATTTCCTCAGTGAAAACGCCGGCTTTATCAATGACTGCCACGTTTGTTCTTCCTGCTTTTTCCAGTGCTTCTGCATCTTTAAAGAGGATGCCCTGCTGGGCGCTGTAGCACAGTCCGACGATTCCCGTAACAGGCATAGCAGCAACAACGGACACAGGAGTAGCAATGAGGATTATCATTAAAGCCCTGTGAATAGACACCGCAAAGCTGTAACTGGTGGTCAGAGGAAGTGCGAAAGCATAGATGACTGCAAAAATCATCGCCAGCTTCAAAATGGATCCGGAGCTGTATCGCATGGTGTCCTCAATTTCCATGTGGCCCACTTCATCCTGCTTAATAAGCTCGGAATACTTGCTTACGGTTTCCGCATCCTGATAACGGAGAAGATCCTGCGCAGATTTTCTTGTTTTTTCAATGGTAAACTTAATAAGAAGAATACCGATCTGATAGAGCAGCATAAGTGCCGCGCCTTCTGCGCCGAAGCCAATGAAGAAAGACACTACTGTAACTAAACATACAACTACATGGGTGGCAAAATACTGGCCCTTTTGGATTGAATTTAATGCGTTAAGGAAAATATCATATCCCGCCGCAGCTGAAACAATAACAAGAAGAATTATTCTTGCAATAGCCGACATCTTTATAATAAGCGAAACCGCAAATATTACAGAGGCTATAACAAGCCTTATAAGTAATATATTATCAAAAATACCGTCTGCAGGAGAATTTTGTTTTGTAAATTCGCTGCCGGTTTTCTCAGCAGCAGGCTCTTTAACAGAGTCATTTTCTACGGCCTCAGCTTCTGTCAGATTTTCTTTGGCCTTCTTCTTGGGCCATGAAAACTTCACAGATGAACTTTTCTCAGCAGCGTGCGCGGCGTGCTTTGCATGCTGGGGCGTTTTGCTCAAATTTGCCACCTCCTGAAAGATATTTAACTAGCTTCAGGCCTTGCCGTCGCAGCCGAGAACATCAACAATTTTATGCTTAACCATCTGCTTGATTGCCTCGCGGCCGGGTCCAAGGTACTGGCGGGGGTCAAAATGGTCAGGATGCTCATTAAGGTACTGACGGATGCTTGCAGTCATTGCAAGGCGAAGGTCAGAGTCTATATTGATCTTGCAGACAGCCATCTTTGCTGCCATGCGAAGCTGTTCCTCGGGGATACCGATAGCGCCGGGCATATTGCCGCCGTTTTCATTGATGGTCTTTACGAATTCCTGAGGTACAGAAGAAGATCCATGAAGGACTATGGGGAAACCGGGAAGTCTGCGTCCAACCTCTTCCAGAATATCAAGTCTGAGCTTGGGGTCAGTACCGGGTTTGAATTTATATGCGCCATGAGAAGTGCCGATTGCGATGGCCAGAGAATCGCACTGAGTACGCTCAACGAATTCCTGAACATCCTCAGGTCTTGTATAGGAGCTGTCCTCTTCGGAAACGTTAACTTCGTCTTCGATGCCTGCCAGAGTGCCGAGCTCTGCCTCAACCACTACGCCGTGGTCGTGAGCATAATCAACTACCCGACGGGTAAGCGCTATGTTATCCTCGAAGGATTTGGCGGATGCATCTATCATAACGGAAGTAAATCCACCATCAATGCAGGATTTGCAAAGCTCGAAGCTATCACCGTGGTCGAGATGAAGTGCGATAGGCAGACCGGTCTCGATAACAGCTGCTTCAACCAGCTTCATAAGATAGGTGTGGTTTGCATAAGCGCGAGCGCCCTTTGATACCTGCAAAATAAGCGGTGCGTTCAGTTCTTTTGCAGCTTCGGTGATACCTTGAACGATTTCCATGTTGTTCACATTGAAAGCACCAATAGCGTAACCGCCTTTGTATGCTTTTTCAAACATTTCTTTTGTAGTTACAAGAGGCATATTTTAAAATCTCCTTCAAAAAATCTACAAATTTGTTCATTTAGCATATTTACAAATCTGTATTTATATTATATCCTTAATCTGAAACATAATCAATAAGCACATTAGACAAAACACGAAATTTTTAAAAATTATTTTGAGAGGAAGTTTCTTTATGAGTGAAAAACTTATAGGCTCCTGTATTTTCGGTCAGTCAGGCGGTCCCACCGCGGTTATCAATGCCAGTGCTTACGGCGTCATCAGAGCAGCACTGGACGCTGACGAAATTACAACAGTTTACGGTGCTGCAAACGGTATTAAGGGTGTTCTCGAGGACAAGCTCTATGTTATGGACGAGGAAGACCCCAAGGAATTGGAGCTTTTGCTTCATACCCCCTCATCTGAGCTGGGTTCCTGCCGTTACAAGATAGCTGATCCTGAAAAAGACGATACAGACTACAAGCGTATTCTTGAAATATTCAAGAAATACAACGTAAGATACTTCTTCTATAACGGCGGTAATGATTCCATGGATACCTGCAATAAAATCAGCCGTTACATGGAATCCGTCGGTTACGAATGCCGTGTTATGGGTGTTCCCAAGACCATAGATAACGATCTTTTCGGCACCGACCACTGCCCCGGCTTTCCAAGTGCCGCAAAATACATTGCAACTTCATGCATGGAAATGAATAAAGATGCAAGAGTATACGATACCGGTATGGTCACCATCGTTGAGATTATGGGCCGTCACGCTGGCTGGCTTGCAGCAAGCGCCGCTCTCGCAACTGAGTTCGGCTCCGGTCCCGACCTTATTTATCTTCCCGAATATGATTTCGATATGGAAAAATTCCTCGACGATATTTGTGCTGTATATAATAAGACCGGTAACGTTTTTGTTGCAGTATCCGAAGGTATTCACTATGCTGACGGCAGCTTCGTTTCCGAAGCTAAAACCGCGGCACAGGACGGTTTCGGTCACGCTCAGCTGGGCGGTCTGGCCTCTATGCTTGCAAATGTCGTTAAAGAGCGCACCGGTGCTAAGGTTCGCGGCGTAGAGTTGAGCCTTCTCCAGCGTTGCGGCGCACATCTGGCTTCCGCTACCGATGTAAGCGAGGCTTGTGCTGCAGGTAAAGAAGCTGTAAATCAGGCTGTCAGCGGCGTAACCGGTAAAATGGTTGCTTTCAAGCGTGAGTACGAAAACGGCAACTACAAGTGCGTAATGGAGCTTCTCCCCCTTGAATCTGTTGCAAACTACGAGAAGAAAGTTCCCCTTGAGTGGATAAACGAGGAGCAGAACGGCGTTAAGCACGAGTTCATTGACTACGTTCTTCCTCTTATTCAGGGTGAACCTGAACTTCCTATGGAGCATTCTCTGCCCAGATATGCACGTCTTAAAAAGATTCTGGCAAAGTAAAAATCTTAAGAGCTTAGCATAATAATATATTTAATTCCCTTGCTTTTACCGTTGAGGATAGAGGCAAGGGAATTATTATTTTCGTATGGGAATTGTAACATCAATTAAGATGCAGTCTATTAAGGGAATATTAACTATTTTAGAAAAAATATTGAATTTTTCCCGCTCAATGAGCTATCAGATTACAAATTTTATAAGCGTCATTCATTATATCTTTGCTGTAAAGTAAGTAAAAAGACTAAGCACAGCAGAAAGAATTGCTGTAAGTTTTACAAGACGCTCCATCCGAGTGTCATCTTCCAGATAAAATTCATTCTCTGCTTCAAGGCCCTTTTTAATTTCCTTCAGAACTGCAAGCAATGCAAGTATGCCCGGCAGCGGGTTAAATTAAGCGCCGTTATTCATACTTTGCCAGCAGTTATACAAGGTCCAGAAAGACAGAAGCATAACAGTTTTTCCGTAGCTCTTTTCTTACGAAAGAAGCTGACTTGTACGGTTTATATCATCCGTTTTTTCATCCGCGTTTTCCTCCTGATGTTGAAATTCAGATTTTGTAATATTTAATTACCCTGTATGAGTTTGATTATACATATTTAGCATTAAATGGCAAGAATTCTTATTTATATTTAAGGAAATTAAAACGGAGTGCAAAAAGCACTCCGTTTTTTTTGATAGGTGTTATTTAAAGTGTGAGAAGAGCAGTAACGCTCCCCTGCCCGCTATGATAAATCACAGGTTTCTTATCTGGTTTTGAATCAGGTTACCCACTGTGTCGGCAAGCATATCCATTGATTGAATTCTTGCAAAATCTCTGCCGTAGACAAGCTTTGCAGAGGGAACGTCTTCATCCTCGCCTGTAAACACGCATACAACGGAAATTCCGTCTGAGCGTGCTCTTCTTACCTCGTAGGCAGTATCGGTGATGCCCGCCTGCTTTTCATAGGGAATAAATTCCTCAGAGCCGCTGCCCCTGATTTTCTTAATATCATTAGGCTTAACGTCAGAGAGAACAATCAGAATTTTATGGTCGTACTGAGACTGGTTCATCAGATAGTGGGCCGCTCTTATAGCAAGACCGTCTCTGTTGCAGCCGTTTGAAACGTACTCAAAAATATTTTTATTCTTGTTACGCTCATTATAGTCTCTGTAAACACGCATGATAGTATAACCGGTCATGGAGCAGAAAGACATAACTCTGCAAGGTATGCCGCAGCGGGTAAGCGCCTCGGCAATAGTATAGCCCTGTCCGGAAACTATTTCCTGTCTGTTCTTCTGAGAGGTTGAGGCATCCAGCAGAATATCTACACTGAGATTTCCCATGTCGCTCTGCTCATCCTTTATAAATACCTTGTCATCATCAAGATATAAAGCTCTCCAGACAGCGCTGCCATTGAGGGTGCCGGAATTTGCCTTTATAGGTGATGGCTGCAGGTGCAGAAGAATAGAGTTTTGAATTTTTCCGGCAAGCTTTGAAACAGCTGTTCTGTTCTGGGCAATATTGGCTTTATAAGCTTTACGGTTTTTCTCCTTCTGCTCCGCTTCCTTGGTCTTTTGCAGAGCCTCAAAAGCGTTCTGAATTTTACCTTTTACAGGTTCGCCCTTGGTAAAATGCAGGTGGCAGTCTGTGTGGTTGCCGTTACAAAGTCTCCGCTCAATATCGTTGATCTGGCCCTGATTATACATGGGCATACCGTATTTTACAGACATAAACTCTCTGAGCTCTTCGGCGGTCATTTTGGTACGGATTTCTTCATCCTCATGCTGAGAGTCAGCAGATGATCCGCCGTACATATGGGAGGGATGATCTGCAAAGCCTATGCCGAACTTTCTATAACGGGTTCTGTTTCCAGTCTGATTACGGCGCCTGAATGAGAGAAAATTCTTGCGCTTTTCCTTTTTTCTCTCCTCGGTGCTTATCTGGAACCAGCGTTTAAACAGCTCCTCCGCTCTTGCAACAATCTGGTCTGTATCCATATCGGCAGTAAATTCAAGCTCATTTAAAAGCTTAATATCATATTTGTTGAGCTTGGGCTCCATGCCGAGGACGCGCATATAGTGAGCAAGTGCAAGGCAGTCATAGAGCTTATAATCGTCGATAGGTCCTCTGTATTCTTCTACAAAGGCCCTTGCGTATTTTTCACGCAGCTCCTTTAAAACCGGTCTTTCTTCTACTTCCTTCTGGAATATGCTGTTTTCCAAGCCCAGCCACAGAAGGCTTTCGTATGTATCGCCGTCCTCATACTGAGTGAATGCGGCAAAAAGTTTTTCAATTTTAGGGTAATCATAATGCTGACGGACAGCGCCTATAATACAGTTCCAGTATAAATCCGCGTCGCCGTCTTTATCATAGGCTTTAAAATCCGGAGTAAAGTCATAATTTCTGGCTGAGTTCCAGATTATATTTATTGCCCTTTTTCTTTGAATATCAGAAATTTCTTCCATATTTAATTAAAAATATCCTTGCTTCCAAGTTTTTCGGAAATGCGGGTGGAAATAATATCGGACACGAGCTGACGCTCAAAGTCATCAAAGGACTTGTTGACGATACCCAGTTCAAGAGCTTCTTTTACGCTAAGTCCGTTTTCAACCAGCTGAACAGAGGCAAGCAGGCCGCGCAGGTCCAGTGCCTTGGTGGAAATTTCGGAGCTGTCGCATTTCTTGCGGATTTCCTGGAAGAGAGATGCCAGCTGCTCTGCGTATTCATCTTTAAGACGGGTGTTCTGTGCAAGCAGCAGCTTTTTAAGATCACCGTGAGAAATAACAGGCATATTGATTACCATAAAGCGGGATGCCAGTGCCTCGTTTACTTCTCTTGTACCGGCGTAGCCATAGTTCATGGTTGCAATAAATCTGGTGCAGGGGGCAAGCTTAATTCTGTCGTAGCCGGGAACATCTATAATGCGGCGGAAGTCCAAAGTTGCATGGAGAACAGCAAGAGACTCATTCTTAGCCATGTTAATTTCATCAAGAACACCGAAGCCGCCGAACTCAGCGCACTGATATATAGGGCCGTGTCTTAAAGTGACTTCACCGTTTTTAAATGTATCGGTTCCGATAAGGGAAGCTGCATCTGTGTTAAGATAGAAAGATATGTCCCACTGAGGGCGGCCGAAAACAGCTGCCAGATTTTCTGCCAGCACGTTTTTACCGGTAGCCTTAGGGCCTACAAGAAGCAGGTTTTCGCCGGAGATAAGGGCTGTGAGAGCTTTCAACCATACATCCTTGCCGTAATAAAGAAACTTGGGCTTGGGAATACGGTAGTCATGCTCGTTCTCTGCCGGGTATTTGCTGCGAAAGTCTTTTATTCTATCTATAACGCTCTCATCTATTCCTTCACTTCTTAAAAAGTCTAACATATCTATCATAATAGTCCTCCGAACAGTTTTTTCTATGGCAATTATAGCAGTTACGACACATTTTGTCACCACTATTTTACTTAATATTGATAATGCAGTGAAAGTAGAATATAATTATATAAAACACAGAGGAGAAAGTAATATGGCAGAGCTGCAAAACCCATATGTTGCTGTCACAAACGGCAATAAAAATACATACGGCGGCAACCAGAGCATGTCTGACAGCCCTATAATCCAAAAATGCGGCTGCGGAGTTGTGGCCTCTGCGGATGTCATTATATACCTTAGAAAAACAGCGCAGACCCCTCCCCTAACGCTTGAAAAATACAATAAATTTCTAAGGTTTTTAAATAGACATTATCTGCCTCTTATTCCTAAATTCGGTTTAAATCCCTTAGTCCTTTCAGCGGGGGTAAATTTATATTTCAGGAAAAGGAAGATGCCGTATAAAGCTTCATGGCTCTGCTCCGGAGAAAAGCTCTATTCCCGTATAGAAACTCAGCTTTCGGATAATATTCCGGTTATACTGTCTGTGGGAACTAATTTCCCCTGCTTCTGGCAGAAGAACAATTTAAATTTATATTCTAAGCTTAATAACTCTTACATTAAGACCAGCTCCGCCAGAGCACACTTTGTAACCGCAACCGGAATTGACAGCCATTACATACGCATTTCATCTTGGGGACGGGAGCTTTATATATCAAAATCAGAATTTAAAGAGTACATCCACGCCCACAGCAACAGCTTTCTCTGCAACATGCTGAAAATAAGCAGAATATAAAGTAAAACCCTACGGCAGATTTACTGCCATAGGGGTATTTCTTTAGTTTACACTGAAAAGTATATCTCCGTAGCCTGGATAAGGCCAGATGTCAGTGGGAGTAAGAAGCTCAAGCTTATCAACGTCACGTCTCAGCTTCTCCATAGCGGGACGGACATTCTTTTCATATGATTGTGCCTGTT
>JAHHRQ010000007.1 GCA_020025715.1 Oscillospiraceae bacterium
GGCAGCTATGTATTATTGTATTAACCACTTAGTACAGCAATACAGGAGGTGCAGAGTGAACTGGAATTTCAGAAACGACCTTCCCATATACTCTCAGCTTATTGAGCAGATAAAGCTTGCAATCGTCTCCGGCGTTTATTCGCCCGGTGAACGGCTGAAGTCGGTGAGAGATATGGCGACGGATGCAGGGGTCAACCCCAACACTATGCAGAGAGCATTGCAGGAGCTGGAACGGGAGGGCATGGTTTACTCCCAGCGAACAGCCGGCCGCTTTGTTACGGAGGATTTAATGCTTATAAACAGTGCAAAAAAAGCTCTGGCAAAAAGCCAGATAAAGGACTTTATAGAGTCCATGACAAAACTCGGCTATCATCGGGATGAGATTGTCTCACTGCTTGATGAGAGCATGAAGGAGGAAAGCGAAGATGGCAATTCTTGAATGTAAAAGTCTCAGCATGAGCTACGGCAGCAAAAAGGCTCTGGATAATATCGACCTTAAAATCGAGCCGGGACGTGTAATAGGTCTGCTCGGCCCCAACGGCAGCGGCAAAACCACTCTCATTAAGCTTGCAAACGGTCTTTTGACTCCCACATCAGGAGAGATACTCATAAACGGGGAAAAGCCGGGAGTAAACAGCAAAAAGCGTGTGTCCTATCTGTCTGATAAGCGCTACCTTGCCCCTTGGATGAGCGTAAAGCAGCTGATGGACTTTTTCGGTGATTTCTATGAGGGTTTCAACCGGGAAAAGGCCATGGAAATGCTTGAGCGTCTGGGGCTTGACGAAAAGCAGAAAATTAAGCAGATGTCAAAAGGCACCGTGGAAAAGGTGCAGCTCATTCTGGTTATGAGCAGAGAGGCTGACCTTTACCTGCTGGATGAGCCTATCGGCGGAGTTGACCCGGCCACCAGAGATTATATTCTGGATACTATCATCAAAAACTACAACCCCACCGCCTCAGTCATTATCTCCACCCACCTTATTTCCGACGTGGAGCAGATTCTGGACGACGTAATCTTTATAAACAGCGGTCACATAGAACTTATGGCTACCGTTGATGACATCCGTGAGCAGCACAACACCAGCGTTGACGGATATTTCAGGGAGGTATTCAAATGTTAGGAAAACTTATAAAGCACGAATTCAGGGCCACCGGACGCACCATGCTGCCGGTTCTGGGTGTAGTGCTTATTATGGCTCTGCTTGCAAACCTTTCTTCTCCCGGCTTTGAAGTCACCGATGTGACCATTATCCAGATACTTCTCGGTCTTTTGTTTGCTTTCCTTTTTATCGGCATAATTGCCGCAGGAGTTGTGGCGCTGGTGGTTATGATAAACAGGTTTTATAAAAACGTTCTGGGCGAAGAGGGCTACCTCACCATGACCCTGCCTGTCAGCACCCACGCCATAATCTGGTCAAAGCTTATTGTCTCCTTTGTGTGGTTTGTTGCAACCGCCATTGTTGCGCTGATTGCCATGTTCCTCACCGTTGCAGGCATCGCACGCATGGATTTATCATATATATTCAGTAATTTTCCCCCGCTCTCTGAGGTTCTTAATGATTTTTACACCTTCAGCGGCTTTAACAGCAGCACTATGCCAGTGTTTGTACTGGAAGCTGTTGCATACAGTTTTCTGTCCGCTCTTGTTATATGCCTGCACTTCTACGCGTCAATGGCAATCGGCCACGGCTTTAAAAACCGAAAGGTTCTTATGTCCGTCGTTTTCTTTATTGTGATAAGCTTCATTTTCCAGCTGCTTACCATTTATGTAAGTCCCCTTTTCAGTTTCGACTCCGACGGAATATACTATGAGGCTCAGCTCTGCACAGTGCTCACAAGACTTGTTCTCAGCGGTATGGCAATTCAGGGCGTTCAGGGAATTATTCTCTATTTCATCACCATTTTCAACTTGAAAAACCGTCTGAATCTTGCATAAACAACAGAAAAAGCTGTACGAAACATCGTACAGCTTTTTTCATATTAAAAGTGCATTATATGCAGCAGGAAGAACCAGCTCAGACCATAGTAGCACAGAACCGCCACAAGGTCGTTTACCGTTGTTATAAGCGGGCCGGAGGCTACTGCCGGGTCAATTCCCATTTTCTTAAACAGCATGGGGATAAGGGTGCCGCTGGCACCGGAAAAGAGCATCGCAAGCAGCAGAGAAATGCCGATGCAGCCGGAAACGGAAAAGGCAAACACCATGTCGGGCACCTTGGTAAAATAAATGAAAAGTCCCACCAGCACAACAGACATAGACCCTAAGATTACGCCGTTGCAAAGAGCAACTCTCATTTCTTTCCACAGTAATCCCAGCTTCTCTTTAAAGCTCAGCCCCTCGGAGCTGAGGACACGCACCGTAACTGCAAGGGACTGAGTTCCGGTGTTACCTGCCATATCAAGCACAAGAGACTGAAAGGCCATTATAATAGTAAGCTGAGACACTACTTTTTCGAATATGCCCACAACGCTTGAGACCACAAGACCGAGGCACAGCAGAATAAGCAGCCACGGAAGTCTCTTTTTAAGGCTCCGTCCCAGAGGTTCTTCCAAATCCTCCTGTGCGGTAAGACCTGCCAGCATTGCGTAGTCCTCACCAAAAGCCTCATCCGCTGCCTCGATAACAGTCTGTGAAGTTATTACACCTAAAATTCTGTTGCTGTTATCCAGCACAGGCACAGAGCTTTCGGAATAATCCTTCAGATTTTCCAGACAGTCATCCACGCTCTCGTTTGCGTAGACATACGGGAAGGAGTTTATTATAAGCTCCTCCATGCTGTCACCCTGCCTTGCTGTAATAAGGTCTTTAAGGTCTATTGCGCCTACAAATATTCCGTCATTATCCGCAACAAAAAGTGTGGATATATTATCCTTCGCTGCCGCCTGAGAAATCAGAGAGCTCATGGCCTCCTTAATGCTCAGTCCCTCATGGATAAGGATGAAATTTGAAGTCATCATGCTTCCTATTTCGTCCTCGGCAAATGAGGATGTAATAGCTATGCTGTTTCTTGCGTCAGTATTCAGAAGTTCCATTATAAAGGATCGTTTTTCTGAATTTAACTGCTTTAACAGTCTGACTGCGGAATCGGTTTCCATGCTCTCAATGACCTTGGGTACTTTTTCCAGATCAATTTCATTGAGATAGCCTGCCGCCTCGTCCTCCTCGCAGTGCTCCAGAATTCCGGAGAGCATATCCGCATCCAGAACTCTGTAAAGCTTTTTCCTGTCGTTGAGACTGAGGCAGTCCAGTATTTCCGCAATGTCCTGTTCGTGGTAATCCTCCAGATGCGCTTTCATCACCGGCGGGGCGGAATTACCGCGGATAAGAGAGATGATTTCTTCCCCGTATTCCGGCATTACTCTCTCTTTTTCAGGGGTCTTAAGCTCCTGAATTTTTTCTTTTTTCTTCATCTTTCCTGACCTCCCTTACAAAAATAATGGCAGTCGGAGAACAGGCAAAAAAAGCGCCGCGAAAAAAGTTTTCACGGCGCAGACGAAAGAATTCAAAAACAGCAAACTCAGGACATGGTCAGTTCAGACAATGCCCTAAGCACCCGGAAAGCACAGCGAATTTTTCCGGGTATTCAGTCTTGAGTTTTTCCGTCCTTTGCCGACTTCGTCCATGACCGTCACCGCATTCCACTATGCTCACCTCACTTATAATTTAGTATGTGTTTATTATAACACATAGTAATTGCTAATGTAAATAGTTTATCCTTTAAGTCCTCTGGACTGGCGATCCATATCCTCAACAACAATGTCGTAAATCTCGCCCAGAGATGCACAGTATTCCAGAACCTTCCAAGGCTCGTTGGTATGGAAGTGAATCTTAATCAGATCGCTGTCACCGATAGCCAGCAGACAGTCGCCCTTAAAATGCTCTCTGAAATAGTCGTTTATAACATCCTCGTCCAAGTCTTTGCCTTCAATAAGAAGCTGTGTATCGTATCTGAATTCCATTATTGGCCTCCTTAATAATTTCGGTGATTTGATTATAGCACTCTAACTGCACGAAATTAAGAACAGTTTTTTAATTTTACATGAAAAAAGGAACGGCCTGAGCCGTTCCTTTTTCCCATATATCCGGGTTTAATTAAACAATTCTCTTGTCTCTCACCTGAGAGTCATAATGCTTATTAAGGAAAGGTCTTATCACATAATAGATAAGCTTATTTTCCAGATTGAACATATAGACAGTAAAGGTGACAATAAAACCTATAAGGCCTGCAATCAGCAGTTTGCCCAGAACCTTTGAGGTTATTTTTAATCCTTTTTTCATATAGTCTTCCGCCTTTCTCAGTATGCCTCAGAGTCGTCAAAGTCTACCAGAGTAGGATCGAGAGGTTCCTCATTAAGGACTATGGACATGTAGTTGCTGACGCACTTTCTCATATCGCGGCGAGGACATGCTCTGTAATCCTCAAGGTCATGCTCTATGAAGATGAAGTGGAGCCCCAGCTCTCTGGCCTGCTCTTCCATAACAGCATGGACGCCGTTCATACCCTTGCAGGCGATATTGTCGTTGAAGAGTATCATGTCGCAGTTGAAAGCCTTTGCCCAATCCCAAAGAGCGTTTACGTTCTCCCAGCCGCCGACGGCGTGGTGACGCATAACAGCCTTCTCGGACATACGGGCAAGATCCTTTATTGCCTGATCGGGGTCCTCAGTGCTTATCATGTTGTGGCCCATAGTGGAGTCCATGTTAAGAACAAGAGTAATACCCCAGCAGTTCTGGCACCATGTGGGCATATCCGTGTAGTAAACAGCGGAGGGACCCCACATGAAAGCTCTGTGGCGGGTCTTGCCGCCGAAGGCTTTATACTTCTCATCGTAGCACTTACGCATGATTTTAATGACCTTGCGGTCGTTCTTTGTAAATCTGTGCTCAGTGCCGTTTGATGCTGCCCACTCATAGAGCTTATACAGAGTCTCGCTGATACCGGAGAGAGGAGAATAAGGAGTCTTGAAGAACTCCCATTTTTCCATCTCGATGGTATTCTGCTCGTTAAGTTCCTTGGCGTATTTAAACAGGTTATCCCAGTCGTACTTAACACCGTACTGCTCTTCAACAAAGTTCACAGCGTCTTTAAGAACCTCAACGGAGAATTCGTTGCCTTCCTTAGTGTTATGCTGCATGGCAAATGTCATGGGCATATCGGGCAGGTTTATACGGCGGCGCTGGAACATGGAAGTACATTCACTGGCGTTGCAGGGCATATTGGTGGTAAGGAATGCCTTACCGAATATGGGGAATGCGTCATCAAAAGCTACGCCTGTCTCCACAGAGCAGCGGGAGCAAACGTCGGCAGCAAGGCCGAAGGACTCAGACACATCTATGTAATGAGGGGGCAAATGCTGGTCAATATCGCAGATAATGAACTCAGGCAGAAGCTGGAGAGGAATACCGGTCAGCTCCTTGAAGCCCTTCATAAACAGAGGCGGAATAACTTCGTCCATAGGAACCATGGTATCGGAAATAGGTCCGCCGCCCAGACGCTTATCGTTTGCAAGAACACGGCCGATAAGTCTTGTAAGGCTTGCAACTATCTGGTGCATATTCATATGAGCAATGCGGAGTTCTACTCCGCGATAGCCTTCAAAAAGTCTGTTTATGAAAATAA
The DNA here is from genome assembly GCA_020025715.1 of Oscillospiraceae bacterium. Lineage (GTDB taxonomy): Bacteria > Bacillota > Clostridia > Oscillospirales > Oscillospiraceae > Limivicinus. The sequence continues at coordinate 5,622 of JAHHRQ010000007.1, forward strand.
ATGTACCGAGATAAGAACCCATCCAGCGGTATTCCCACATGCCTTTTACAACTCTTACCGGGTTTCTGCCCACCATAAGACCCATGGAGCCCAGATTTTTGAGCCACTGGCTGTAATCGTACATTGTGTCTTTAACGCCGCGCCACTCACGGTACTTTTCAACACCGGTCTTGTCATAGTAACGGGAGCGCTGACCGCCGGTGCCGTGCTCTGCCTGCCAGATAGGGTCAAAGCGTTCAAGTTTTTTATCTATGGAAGCTATAAGCTTATCTGTTATTTTCATTTCATGCGCCTCCCTGAATGTTCTTAATTTCCAGAGACTCTATGAAGGCCTGGAAACGGGTGCGTAGCTGTCCCACTGAACCGAGAGCATATTCTTTCTCAATGGTGCAGCAGGGAATGTTCAGCTCGTTTATGAAGATATGGGAAGCCAATATCTTTTCGTAACTCCAGAACTCGCAGAACTTCATGTTTTCAAAGATAACGCCGTCTGCGCCGAACTCCTTAACAAGGTGTTCAACCTCGCGATGACGCTGGTCTATCTTCTCGCCGTCCATGAAGCGGGCGCACTGGCTCCAGTAGAGATAATGGCGGCAAATAGCATCAAAGGCGCTCTCGCCTTCTCTGATTTCTATCTGCTCTCTGCCGGGGAAGCTGCCGAAGCAATATCTGTCGGCTGCAACCATGGCGCCGCAAGTCTCTATAAGTTTTGTAAACTCCGGATCGTCAATCTCAGAACCCACTACAACAACCTTTGCTCTGAACGGGAACTCCGGCTCAGGCTCTCTGGTCTTGAGCTCTTCAAGGGTTTCCTTCAGATAGGGCAGAATGAGGTAATGGGGGCAGACCTCGCTCACAAGCTGGATAACGTGGAATTCATAACCGGTGATGGGAGGATTGGGGAGTTTTCTGAAATTACCTATTTCGGTAATCACACGGCAAAGCTCATTGTGTTCCTCAATCGCCTGTCTCATTGCCTTATCGGAAACATCCACGCCCAAATTGTCTCTGAGAGGATTTACAAGGTTCTTCATAAGTTCTACCTTGTAATAGTTCAGGTTGGTTTTGTCGCCCTTCATAGGGGGGTCCATAATGGTAACAAAGAATTTGTCATTCTTTACCGGGTGGAGCAGATCAAAATGCTCCTCCATACGTTCCATTGCAGCGCATGATTCTGCTCCGAACAGAGCGTTGAGATAGTTATAGCCACCCTCAATGGCTCTCTCAAGTATGGATCTGACATAAGGGCAGTTTCTTGTGGTCATATAATAGTTGGCCACTTCGCTGGAACTGCAGCGGGGCGCGCGTAGGCGGCTGGAGAAGCAGCCGGGAAGATTCAGCAATACTTCGGGTATGTAGAAGCAGTTATACCCCAGTGCGTACTTGCCATCCTCCACAGCCTTTGTCACCAGTTCATTCTGAGCATCCTGCAGCAGGTTCTCAAAATAGATCAGATGCTTAAGGTCTTTCAAGCAATACACCTCTTTTTATAAATTCTTATGATAAATCCCCTTTGGGGTTACGCCCGTATTATATGATTGCTAAAATGTTATCACATATATACTATATCGTCAAGGACACATCGTTGTCAGTGTCAAAATCGTGACCTTATTTTTCATATATTTTTTTCTTTTTTTGTCCTGTTTCACTTTATATATATTTAGCAAACTGGCAATTTTTCACTCATCAATGGTCTTCCTGACCCAATTTCTGATTTTTTTGCCGTAAATTTTATAAGAATTCACAACTCAGCTATTGCACCTTTTCGAAAAAAATGGTAATCTACAACCAGAGATATTCATTACTCTTAAAGAACTCACAAAGGAGAGTGTCCATTATGGTTAAAATTATCATGGGACTCAAAGGTAGCGGCAAGACTAAGAGACTTGTTGACCTCGTCACCCAGGCAGTAAATGAAGATAACGGTAGCGTTGTCTGCATAGAAAAGGAGAGAAATCTCACCTACGACATACCTTATAAAGCTCGTCTTATAGAGGCCGGCAGCTATGACGTCGGTAGTTACGAATTTCTCAAGGGCCTTATTTGCGGTGTCCATGCAGGTAACTATGATATTACCCACTTCTTCATCGATAACTACTACAAGCTCGTCAATGACCAGTCTGTTGACGCTATGACCAGCTTCATCAGCTGGCTGTCTGATTTCTCTGATGAAGAGAAAATCAACTTCGTCATCAGCATGAGTGTTGACCCCGCTACCATTCCCGAGGACTTCAAGGAGAAATTCCTGCTGAAGTAAAAAAACTTACTTATTCAAAAGGTTCCGTTTTTACGGACAACATAAGAATACCCCCTGATGTAGTTTTAATGCTGCATTGGGGGTTATTTTTATATTTACCTGCAATTTTATGAACTATTTTGAATTTTAATTTATTCGCTCCGAAGGTCTGGCAGAATTCACTGTCCTCCCCTGCCGACTGCGTTTAAGCCTTTGCCGCCGGTAATAATTCCGTCCTTTTTTCTCTCCCGGAAAGCCGCCTGCGAGCCGTCTCCATCCTTGCTCCCTCTAAGATTTCTATGTTTAAGGCAGCTCATTTATTTGTTGAAAAGCTGATGGGCGAAAAAATTTTTGACATTCGGTTTTCTCTTTGCTATATTGTTTTCATCATAAATACCGTTTTAATTCAGAAAAAACAGACTTTAAAAGGAGTGCTGCATTTGTGTAAAAATTTAAAGAACGTCTGCCTTTTGGTTCTGGTTTGGGCAATGCTGCTGTCTCTCTCCGCCTGCGGAGTTAAGGAGCCTATGAGCGGCGAGGAGTTTGTAAACTTAACGGAAAAGCTGGGACTTACCGTAACAGACGAGACGGAAAAAGCTGCCAACGACAGTTTTGAAAAGGTGTATGTGGCAGTGGATGAGGAAAAATATTCCTTTGAATACTACATATGTAAAAGTGATGCTCATGCACAGGGAGCGTATAAATATGCAGTTGATAATGTAAAAAATCTCTACGGCAATACAGATAACGTCGCCGTTGAACACAACAACCCTCTCCAAAGCTCTTATGCCCTGACCGCTGAGGATTACTTTGTGGAAATTATACTGCTCAAGAACACGGTTTTGTTTGTGACTGCCTATCCCGACTACAAAACCGAGAGCGGATTTATAATTCAGAAAATGGGATTTTAATTAAACACGCTAAGTGATATTAAATGCATAGCTTTAATGCGAAACAGCCATATAAGCAAAAATTCCCATGACGTAGTTTTTAAGCTGCGCCGTGGGATTTTTTATGTCCGCACACCTCTCTCTGAGGCATCAGAAAGCCATGTGCTCAGTTTTTCTTCAAGACGGGTTTATACCTCAGCAATAAAAATAACCGGCACCGCTTACGCAGTGCCGGTTATTTTTTTATTGTGTAAAGCTGCTTTTACGGTCTGTATTATAAAGAATTACCGCCCGTTTCTTTATTCTCCGCAGCGGCTGCGAAGAATTGCCACCGTATATTCCAGACCGTACACAAGAGCTTCTTCGTCCATGCGGTATTTGGGATTATGGTGAGGAGCATCGCTGCCGAGAGCGTGGTTTGCAGCGCCAAGCTCCACGAAAAATCCGGGGCATTTCTGGCTGTAATAGCAGAAATCATCACCCGGCGCGATGGGTGAAAGCTCTGTCACGTGCTGTGCTCCGAAGGTATCTGCAATAAGCTTCCGGCCCATGATGGTAAGCTCGGTGTTATTTACAATAGAATCATAACCCCTTGAGTAGCTGAATTCTGCGGCAGCTCCGTTTGCAGCTGCAATTCCCTCGGAAAGGCTCTTTATACGCTGTTCAATGCGGGCGCGTACATCCTCATTATAGGTGCGCACAGAACCTGTCAGTGAGAAAGTATTGGGGATAACATTATATGCCGAACCGCCCTCTGCTCTGCACACAGAAAGTACAGCCGCATCTGCCGGTGCTATGGAACGGGACACAACAGTCTGCAATGCACAGATAAGCTCCGCACCTGTAACAATGGGGTCTACGCACTCATGAGGCATGGAGGAATGGCCTCCCTTGCCGTGAATAGTGACGTCGAAGCGGTCTGTGGCGGAAGTGAGCACTCCCTCGCACACACCAAACTGTCCGGTGGGGAGAATACTTGTGAGATGCAATCCGTAAACCTCATCCACACCGTCCAGCACGCCTGCGGCAATCACTTCAACCGCACCTCCGGGAGGAGTCTCCTCCGCATGCTGGAAAACAAAGCGTATCTCGCCCTTTAAAAGCTCAGGCTCTTCGCACAGGATACGCACAGCGTTGAGCAAAATGGCGGCATGGCCGTCATGGCCGCAGGCGTGCATAACTCCGGAATGGACAGAGCAGTATTCAAGCTCGTTTTCCTCCTGAATAGGCAGTGCGTCAATATCCGCCCGTATTGCAACGACAGGGCCGGGGCGTCCGGTTTTCAGAACGGCCATAACGCTTGTGGGTGTGGGGCGGGACAATGTCAGCCCCTTGATTTCTCTCAGTTTTGATTCAAGATAATCAGCTGTCTCGGTTTCCTCCCATGACAGTTCAGCGTGCTGATGCAGCCAGCGACGGTCATTTATAAGCTCGTCCTTCTGGCGCAGAACACGGGAATGAAGTTCATTCATAATAAAATCTCCTTGCTTAAAAAGCGGCTGCCCGGTCGGAGCAGCCGCAGTATGAAAAATCAGAATATGAAGTACATTACCATCAATACACCCATTATCCATGCAGGCCACTTTGGCAGATAGGATTTATCCTTGCGCAGAATGGCGCGCAGGACGCTGATGATAAGATAAGTAAACATGCCGAGAGCAATACCTGCAACATAGTCAAACATAAATGCAGTAACCAGCAGCATAACGGCTACGGGCAGGAATTCAGTGGCATCGAAATCAATGTCGCGCAGTGTTTCCATCATGGATATACCTACAACCACCAGTGCAGAACCGGTAGCAGCGCCGGGTATAATCAGAAACAGAGGTGCAAATAACATGCACAGCAGGAAGAAGAATGCAGTGCTCAAGTTAGAGAGACCTGTGCGGCTTCCGGACTCTACACCTGCGGCAGATTCAGCAAAGCAGCTGATAGTAGTGATGCCAAACAAAGAACCCACAATAGTAGAGGAAGCATCTACAAGGAATACGCGGCCAAAAGCGGGGAAATTGCCGTCCTCATCAAGAAGTTTTGCCTTATTTGCCATTGCAAAACCTGTTCCCATAGTGCCGAAGAAGTCATTGATAAGAAGCATAATAATAAACGGCAGATACTCAATGTGCAGTGCTCCGAGAATGTCCACTTTAAATGCAACATCCCTGATAGAGCTAAGTGCGCCTGAGGTAAATATGCTTTCAGGCATAGTAACTACACCCATGAAAACACCTATTATAGTAGTAAGAACAATAGAAATCAGCAGTGCGCCTTTGATTTTGCAGCGGCGGCCGTGATAGTCAAATTCCAGATAGCTCAGCACCAGTGCAATCACAAGTCCGATAATGCTCAGCTTTACACTCGGCTGGCTGAAATCTGTAAATCCGCTGACAGCAGGAGTAAGCAGTCCGCAGGAGTTAAGACCTATGCGTGCAATCAGAAGACCTACTGCGCCGCCTATGCCGATTTTGATATTTTTAGGCAGACTTTCTGCAAACAGTTCTCTGAGCTTAAATACAGAAATCAGCAGAAATATAATACCAGATACAGCTACCGTGCCAAATGCCACGCCATAGTCCACACCTTCGGCAATCATATTGGCAACTAAGGTAGGAATAACCAGAACAGGAGCCAGAACGATAGGTACGTTTGCATAAAGGCCCATTGCAATAGTTGACAATGCGGCCATAAGGCAGGTGCACAGCAGTACACCGGTGGTGTTGACTCCCGGTGCCGCAGACATGGCAGAAGTCATGTAGGCCAGAATATACGCCATAGTTGCAAATGTTGTTGCGCCGCCTATCAGTTCCGTGCTGATAGATGAGCCACGCTCCTGAATACGGAAGCGGCGTTCGAGCATGTTTTTCATAGATATGTTTCCTCCCACTTTCTATTTGAACCCTCTTTTATAAGAGCGATTCGTCCATTTGAAACAGCCGCAGGGCATTGGAGAGCGCTGCATCGGCCACCTGTTCGGGGCTTACATCTCCGCGCACCTGTGAGATAGTTTCCACTACCTCGGTCAGCATGTCTGACGTAGCACGACTGCCCTCATGGGCCTTAGTAGGCAGGAAGGGACAGTCAGTCTCAAGAACCAGACGGTCAAGAGGCATTTTCTTTACGACTTCAATAAGATGTCCTGCGTCAGGATAGGTAATTGCGGGGCCTATGCCTAAATAAAGGCCCATATCCAAAAAAGCAAAACCGTATTCTGCCTTACTGAAAAAACGGTGTATCATACCGGATACAGGATGGCAGCGCAGTATTTGGAGCATATCCTCGTCTGCATCACGGTCGTGTATAACTACCGGCAGATTGAGGCTCTTTGCAAGTTCCAGCTGGGGAATAAACACTTTTTTCTGTGCTTCCCTGTCGGCGTCGGGCTGGAAATAATCCAAACCGATTTCGCCTATGGCCACCACTGCTTTATCTCCTGCCATGGCCTTGATTTCCTCCAGCCAGCCTTCTTCAACTGTATAGGCTTCAAGGGGGAAAACGCCAACAGAGGCGCGCATAAAATCATAGCTGTGAGCCAGAGCCACAGAGCGGCGGGATGAGGGAACGCTTGAACCGGAGTTTATAATAAGCTTTACTCCTTTTTTGTGCATGGCAGTGAGAACTGCGTCACGGTCATTATCAAACACAGTCTCGTCGTAATGGGCATGCACATCAGTGAGCGAATAGGGCATTTTTATTCCTCCCAAAATAAAAAAGGCAACAGACAAAAGCTGTGGCCTTAGGTATTTTTTTACCATTTTCAGGATAACAGACAAGCCGCTAAAATGCAACTATTTTCGACAGACTTTTCTAAATTTGTGCATCATCAACTAAACTGTATAATAAAAAAGACGGAAACCTAAAAAAGTTTCCGTCTTTATAAATTTTAAAGAATTTTCCCGACTTAAATCAGGTGCGAGGAGGCAGGTATGCGCCATCAACGCCCAGAGTCTGGCCGGTGATGTAGGAAGCTGCATCGGAAGCCAGGAACATGATTGCGTTAGCAATCTCTTCGGGCTTACCCATACGGCGGAGAGGAATGTTGCCTGCAACTGCCTTACGGCCGATTTCGTTCAGGTTTGCAACCATATCGGTGTCGATAACACCGGGAGCGACAGCGTTAACACGAATGTTCAGACCGGACAGCTCAGCAGCCAGAGACTTGGTCAGAGCGATAACGCCTGCCTTGGATACGGGGTAAGGAAGACCCATACCGGAACCGTGAACGCCTGCGATAGAAGCGGTATTGATGATTACGCCGCCCTTTTTCTTGTCGATGCACTTAACACCGTACTTGCACATGGTGAACATGGAGTTGATGTTGGTGTCCATGACTTCGTCCCAGTCGGACTTCTTCATCTTGTGCAGGAACAGGCCGCTGTCAACACCTGCGTTGTTGCAGATGATGTCAACCTTGCCCCACTTCTCTTCAACAGCTGCGTACATATCCTTGACTTCCTTGTAGTCGCAGAGGTTGGGGTGCATGGTCATTACGGGGTAGTCGGGGTTGATCTCAAGGAGCTTCTTGAGAGCAGCCTGACCGGTCTCCTCATAGTGGCTCAGGAAGCAAACCTTTGCGCCTGCTTCGAGGAAGTTCTTGGTTGTAGCAAAGCCGATACCGCGGCTACCGCCGGAAATAACGACTACTTTGCCGGTAAAGTCAAATTTAACGTTTTTCATTTTGGTTCTATCCTTTCTGATTTTTAATTACATGGTTTCTTACATGGTTCACGTTCCTAAACAACATTTTTTAGACAGTCGGCCATACTGTAAATATACAGATATTAGCCGCTGTTGAGTTCCAAAAAAGTTGCTTACGCTCATATCCTATATAATATCATCAATCTATTTCATGTCAAGAGCAAAATTTATTTTTGCCCTGAAAATTATTTTTGCTGTAAATTCTTCTTATCCCTTGACATATTTTTAGTAATATTTTATAATTAGCAATAAGTTTTGTATTAAAACATACAGAAAAAGGAATTGAACTTGTAATAAAGGAAGGAGATTTTATCTTATGAAACGTAGTGAAGTTCCTCAGGAAGGCTTATTAAGCGGTGTAAAGGTATTGGTCAGTGCAATTTCCGTTGCAGGACCTTTTGCAGGTGAGTTACTTGCGGATATGGGTGCCGATGTTATTCAGATGGAGAACCCCGCAAACCCCGACTTCTCTCATGGTAATGGTCTGCCCGGCTGGCAGGGTGAGTCCCATAGACGCAACATGCGTGACATTACCCTGAACGTCACCAAACCTTTAGGCCGTGAAGCTTTCATGCGTCTGCTCAAGGAGACCGACATTTTCATCGAGTCCTCCAAGGGCGGCCAGTGGGAAGCATGGGGCATGGGCGATGAAGTCCTGTGGGAAGTTAACCCCAAGCTGGTTATCTGCCACATTTCCGGCTACGGCCAGACCGGTCTTGAGTCTTACATAAGCCGCGCCTCCTACGACCCCATTGCTCAGGCATTCAGCGGTGTTGCCTACTCCAACGGCAGCGACGATATGCCTTACTTCCCCATCGCCGATAACGTTCTCGACTACTACACTGCATTCTTCGCAGCAAACTCTTCTCTGGCAGCTTACATCAACGCTCAGCGCACCGGTAAGGGCGAGAGCCTTGACGTTGCTCAGTACGAGTGCGGTCTGCGTACCCTGTGCCAGTACCTGCTTCAGGATATTATGGAGCACAATCCCGAGAAGCGCTCTCTGTGGATTGCCGCTGATCTGGTTGCCGGTACCGGTAACTACCGCTGCAAGGAAGGCAGCATGTTTATAATGTCCACCGGTAACGCTATTGTTAAGCGTCTGGCTCTTATGCTTGGCCTGCCTTACGGCACCAAGGAGTTCCCCGCATGCGGCTACGCCTGCTACCGTGCAACTCCTCAGGGCAAGCAGCTCGAGGAGAAACTGCTTAAGCTCTGCGCTGAGCACACCGCAACCGAGATGGAAGACATGCTCAACAAGCACCACATCCCCTGCTCCAAGGTCATGACCTTCCAGGATATGCTCACCAACGAGCAGTACATTGCCCGTGACTCTCTGACCACCAGCCCCAGCAGCCGTTGGGAAGATCCCGAGAATCCCGGTCAGCCTCTGCAGGTTCGCGTACCTAACATCGTCCCCAAAGCCAAGAAGAATCCTCTTAAGATCTGGAGAAACGGTGTTGACTTCGGTTACGATACCAAAGACGTTCTGTCCGACCTGGGTTACAGCGACGAGGAAGTCGAGAAGTTCTTCAAGAAGGGCGTCTCCGTTTCCGTTCAGGACCGCTGCCAGATCTACAAGCATCTGTAATTTTAAAAACTTATTTAATAAAGTTCACGCCGCAAAGCTTTCGCTTTGCGGCGTTTTTTTGCCCTTACGGGGTACATAATAAATTAAACTGCCTTTTAAATTATATCGGCCTGCACTTTTACAGCCGCCGTAAACCCGCTCCAAGCTCTGAAACATCAATATAAATAAGAAAGACGATACTTTTGCAGCTGTTGAAATCCGGCTTTTCCAACAGGAAATCAACAAAAAATAAAGCCGGCAGGTCAAAACCTGCCGGCAATGGCGGAGATGAAGAGATTTGAACTCTTGCGTGCCTTTCGACACCTACCGCATTTCGAGTGCGGACCCTTCAACCACTTGGGTACATCTCCGTATTTTAACGTAATATCTTTGTAATTATATCCGATACCATATGAAAAATCAAGGTTTATATATTCCTTGAATAATTTATATAATTTGTGTGAATAATTATATATGAAGCTTGACAAAAGTTTTAGTAAGGACTATGATGTAATCACAAAAGGAGAGGTGACAGATATGAGTAAAACTCTTTACAGTCTTATGCTTGACGAAGAGGTCGTGCATCAGGTGGACGCTCTCGCCCACCGCCTCGGCACCAATCGTTCAAGCCTTATAAATCAGATATTGGCAGAATATGTAGATTATACTACACCGGAGCAGAGGATTAACGACATTCTCTCAAGTATTCAGCAGCTTATGAGCCCGTCCAGAGACCTTGTCCCCTTCTTCTCCCCCAATTCTTTCTCAATGAGTCTTAAAAGCTCACTTGAATATAAATACCGCCCCACGGTAAAATATGAGGTAGAGCTGTACAGAGGTGAAAGCGACAGCATAGGCGCTCTGTCGGTGGTTTTCAGAACCCAGTCCGCAGAGCTTATTTCCGGCATGACGGAATTTTTCCGCCTCTGGAAACGTATTGAAGATGTTCACCTCTACCAGCTCACCGGACAGAAGCATGAATATGCCCTGTATGACGGCAAGTTCATGCGCTCACTCAGCTTCCCCGAACGGGAATGCAGCTCCGAGGAGCTGGCCCGTGCAATTTCCGAATATATAAAACTGTTCGACAAAATGCTTAAATGCTGGCTGGGCGGCAGGCTTGACGGGCACGAAATCGAAGCCGCCTACTATTCTCAAATGCTTTCTTCTAAAATCCATATTTAAGGAGGGTTATTATGAACGCTCAGAACTTTACTCAGAAAAGTCTTGAAGCCGTGCAGACCGCACAGGCCATGGCTCAGGAGAACAGCAACAATTATATAATGCCGGAGCACCTGCTTTACGCTCTTGTAGATCAGGACGGTGGACTTATTCCCTCCCTGCTTTCAAGAATGGGCGTTGACTGCAACACTCTTTTATCCGAGATAGATACAGGCATCGCCGCACTTCCTAAAGTGGGAAATGCCTCCGACGTTTACATGTCACCGGAATTTAACCGGGTAATGACTGCCGCCGAAAAGGCCGCAAAGTCCATGAAGGACGAATACCTTTCCGTTGAGCACTTGATGATAGGTATTTTTGCCGCCGCAACTCCCTTTATTAAACGCCTGTTTTCAGACCACGGCATAACAAAATCCGCCTTCACCAACGAGCTTTCCAAGGTCAAGTCCTCCCCTGTCACCGGTGATAATCCGGAGGACAGCTACGACGCCCTTACAAAATACGGCACCGACCTTGTAAAGCGGGCAAGGGAAAACGAGCTTGACCCTGTCATAGGCCGTGACACCGAAATCAGAAACGTTATCCGTATTCTGTCCCGTAAAACCAAAAACAACCCTGTTTTAATCGGTGAACCCGGTGTTGGTAAAACTGCCATCGCCGAGGGCCTTGCACAGCGTATAGTCCGTGGTGATGTGCCGGAAGGCTTAAAGGACAAGACCATTTTCTCCCTTGATATGGGCGCACTGATTGCAGGCGCTAAGTACAGGGGCGAATTTGAGGAACGTCTTAAAGCCGTTCTGGAGCAGATACGCCGCTCTGAGGGACAGATTATTCTGTTCATTGATGAACTGCACACCATAGTGGGCGCAGGTAAAACAGAGGGCAGCATGGATGCCGGAAACCTGTTAAAGCCCATGCTTGCAAGAGGTGAGCTGCACTGCATAGGTGCTACTACTCTTGACGAATACAGAAAATATATAGAAAAAGACGCAGCTCTGGAGCGCCGTTTCCAGCCGGTACAGGTTGACGAGCCTACTTTGGAGGACACAATTTCCATTCTTCGTGGCTTAAAGGAGCGCTATGAGGTTTATCACGGCGTCCGCATCCACGATAACGCCCTTGTGGCTGCCGCCACCCTTTCAAACCGCTACATCACCGACCGTTTTCTCCCTGATAAGGCCATAGATCTGGTGGATGAGGCATGTGCTCTTATAAGAACCGAAATCGACTCCATGCCCGCAGAGCTGGACGATATACGGCGCAAGATAATGCAGCTTGAAATTGAGGAAATGGCTCTTAAAAAAGAGGACGACCGGCTCAGTCAGGAGCGGCTTGCCAAGATAAGAGAAGAGCTTTACAACCTGAAAGACAAGTTTAAGGCTATGAAATCCCGCTGGGAACAGGAAAAGGACAGCGTTGATAAGGTTAAGACCCTGAAATCTCAGATTGAGAAGGTACACGCCGACATTGAAAACGCCCAGCTTCACTATGAATATGAAAAAGCCGCAAAGCTTAAATATTCCGACCTGCCCGCTCTTGAAGCTCAGCTTAAAGAGGCCGAAAAGCTCTCCGAGGACAGGAAACAGAACACCATGGTTCACGACACCGTAACCGAGGAGGAAATCTCCGGCATAGTTGCAAAGTGGACGGGAATCCCTGTTTCAAAGCTTATGGAGAGCGAAAGAGCCAAGATTCTTCACCTTGATGACTATCTCCATGAGCGGCTTATCGGTCAGGACGAGGCCGTGCAGAAGGTTACGGAAGCAATTCTGCGCTCCCGTGCCGGTATTTCCGACCCCAACCGTCCCATTGGTTCCTTCCTGTTTTTAGGCCCCACAGGTGTGGGTAAGACAGAGCTTGCAAAGTCTCTGGCCTCATGTCTGTTTGACGATGAGAAAAACATTGTAAGAATAGATATGACCGAGTACATGGAGAAATTCTCCGTGTCCCGCCTTATAGGCGCACCTCCAGGATATGTGGGTTACGACGAGGGCGGACAGCTTACCGAGGCTGTACGGCGCAAGCCCTATTCCGTAGTGCTGTTTGATGAAATTGAGAAAGCACACCCCGATGTTTTCAACATCCTGCTGCAAATTCTGGATGACGGCCGCATCACCGACTCTCAGGGCCGGACGGTTGACTTTAAAAACACCATTATCATCCTTACCTCCAATCTGGGCAGCCAGTACCTGCTGGACGGCATAGATGAAAACGGCAATATAAGTAAAGAGGCTCAGGACGCCGTTATGGCAGAGCTGCGCCGCTCCTTCCGTCCCGAATTTCTGAACCGTCTGGATGAAACCATCATGTTTAAGCCTTTGAGCCGCGACAATCTGGAGGGCATAATTGAAATTATGCTGGGCGGTCTGAGAGAGAGACTTAAGGAAAAATCCCTCAGCCTTACCATTACTCCCGAAGCTAAGGAATATATAATCGACAACGGCTTTGACCCCCTGTACGGTGCAAGACCCCTGAGACGTTACCTGCAAAGCAAGGTGGAAACCCTTATCGCAAAGGAAATTCTCCGGGGCGATCTGGAGCCGGGCGACTGCCTGAATGTAGATCTTAAAGACGGAGAACTGGTCTGCAAATAAAATAATTTAAAATAAAAAGCATCCTGCGAAGCGGCTTAATCCCCTCGCAGGATGTTTTTTTACTGTAAACAGGTCTTAAAGGCTATGTAAACTAAACATTACATGTATACTCAAGTTTACAAAAATGCCTTGAATTTGGAATTAAAGCAATATAAAATAAGTACGCAAGCAATTATATGTAAAGTTTTGTAAACTATCCTTGCATAACTTGCAAAGGAAAGTTTATTGTATATTGGGAAAAATAGTATATACTATGCTTGATTTCGAATGAAAACTAAATTTAATCTATGACGATAAGAGGAATTTTTACATGACCATTGGCGAAAAAATAACTAAACTTCGTGTTGCCGCACATATTTCACAGGAGCAGCTTGCAGAAAAGCTGAATGTTTCCCGTCAGTCTGTTTCCAAGTGGGAGGCCGATCAGGCTCTGCCCCAGATTGACAAGGTTTTACAGCTTTGTGAGCTGTTTTCCGTTTCTGCTGACTCCCTTTTAAAGGACAGCATTACCATTAACTGCTCCGAGCCCGGCGATGAATATCATTTCAGATACTTCGGCACCGACGGTTTCCGCGGTGAGGCAAACGTCACCCTCACCTCCATGCACGCATATAAAGTAGGCAGATTTTTAGGCTGGTACTTTGCATCCGACCTTTGCAAAACCACCCGTCCCAACCACCGTCCCCGCATAGTTATAGGTAAGGACACCAGACGTTCCAGCTACATGCTTGAATACGCCATTGCCGCCGGTCTTACCGCTTCCGGCGCAGATGCCTACATGCTCCACGTCACCACTACCCCCAGCGTGTCCTTTGTCACACGTCAGGATGAATTTGACTGCGGCGTTATGATTACCGCTTCTCACAATCCCTTTATGGATAACGGAATTAAGATAATCAACCGCTTCGGTGAAAAGCTGGACAACAAAACCACCGAATATATTGAGCGCTACATTGACGGAGATTTAAAGTCTCTGGGTGTCTCCGGCTCTGATCTGCCCCTTGCCTGCGGCGAGAAGCTGGGCTGCATTGTGGACTATGTTTCCGGCAGAAACCGCTATCTGGGCTACCTGATTTCTCTTGCTTCCAACTCCTACAAGAAGCTGCGCATCGGTCTTGACTGTGCAAACGGCGCTTCATGGATGATTGCAAAATCTGTTTTTGACGCTCTGGGCGCACAGACTGTGGTTATCGGTGCCGAACCCGACGGCCTTAACGTAAACGACGGCTGCGGCTCTACCCACATTGAAAATCTCTGCCGTCTGGTTCGTGAGGAGCATCTGGATCTGGGCTTTGCCTTTGACGGTGATGCCGACCGCTGCATTGCCGTGGATGAAAACGGCAATATCGTAGACGGTGACAAAATCATGTACATTCTGGGCCGCCGCCTTAAAGACAAGGGTATGCTCAACGGAAACACCGTGGTTGCTACCATTATGTCCAACAGCGGGCTTAAAGAAAGTCTCAGCAAAATCGGCATAAAGTGCGCCGAAACCACCGTAGGCGACAGATATGTTTACGAATGTATGCAGCAGAATGACTATTCTCTGGGCGGCGAGCAGTCAGGCCACATCATCATTAAGAAATATGCCACCACCGGCGACGGTATTTTAACCGCTATCATGCTGACCGAAGAAGTCTGCGACAGAAAATCTTCTCTCGGAAAGCTTGCCGACCCCGTAAAGCTGTACCCCCAGCACCTTGAAAACCTCCGCGTTAAGGATAAGGCCGCAGTTTTAAATGATGAAGCTGTAAAGGCAAAAATCAAAGAGGTCGAGGCACTTATTAACGGAAAAGGCCGTGTGCTTCTGCGTCAGAGCGGCACCGAATCTGTAATCCGCATTATGATAGAGGCTGAAGACAGCGAAAAGAGCGTTGAATACGCAAAAATGGTTGCAGAAGCCGTAAAGGAAAGAGGCCATTGTGTTGGATAAGAAAGTTGAAATAAAAGATTTATACGAGGTAAAAACCGACTATATTGCTCCCCTTTTTGAGGGAAAGGTTTACCCATGGGAAATTCTCCCCGAAATTAAAGGCTATGTACAAAAACTGGTTGAGGACGGAATTGAGGGCTTTACAGAGTACGCTCCCGGTGTTCTGGTGGGCGAGGGTGTAAAAATCTACCCCACCGCAACCATCATTGCTCCCTGCATTTTAGGCCCCAACACTGAGGTTCGCCCCGGCGCATTTATAAGAGGCAGTGTTATTACCGGCCCCGACTGCGTTATAGGCAATTCCTCCGAGCTTAAAAACGCCGTATTATTACAGCATGTGCAGGTGCCCCACTATAACTATGTAGGTGATTCCGTTCTCGGAAATAACGCCCACATGGGTGCAGGCTCTATCTGCTCCAACCTTAAATCCGACGGTAAAAATGTAGTAATTCACGGCGATAAGGATTACGAAACCGGTCTCCGCAAAATCGGCGGCATTTTAGCTGACGGTGCAGACATTGGCTGCGGCTCAGTTTTAAACCCCGGTACCGTTATCGGCAGAAACACTACCGTCTACCCTCTCACCCCGCTCCGTGGTGTATACCCCGAAAACTGCATTGTAAAGGGTGCAGATAAAGTGGTAGAGAGAAAATAAAAGCCCTCCTCCAAATGGTTTTTAAGCCATTTGAAATATAAAAAACAGCCGTATGTTTTCCACATACGGCTGTTTTTCTTTGCCTAATTCAGATAATATGGGTGTCCTCAGGCTCGATAATAAGGGAGCATTTATCCCCCACATTATAAATCTTCTTGTTCTTGGGGTTGGAGTCGGTAAGCTTAACAAGGGTATTTCCCACCATAACCTGATAGTTCTGGTAGGAGCCCATGAAGCAGGAAAGGCTGACCTCGCATGGAAGTCCACCCTCATCTGCAAGCCGTGCAGACTCCGGACGCACAACAGCGGTATATTCCCTGCCCTTTTCCAAAGGTGCAGAAGCTATAACATCCATTTCGTGCCCCTCTACATTAAGCACGGCCTTTTCACCGTTTTGCCTGAGCAGAGTGCCTTTAATGAAGTTTGCCTCGCCTATAAAGTCAGCCACGAACTCGCTTACAGGGTGGTAGTAAATCTCCTGCGGCGTTCCCATCTGAGCTACAACGCCCTTATTCATGATAATAATTTTATCTGAAAGTGCCATTGCCTCGCTCTGGTCATGGGTAACGTAGATTGCAGTTATACCCACTCTCTGCTGAATTCTGCGGATTTCCGTTCTCATGGAAACTCGGAGCTTTGCATCAAGGTTACTCAGCGGCTCATCGAAAAGCAGCACGGAGGGCTCAATTACAAGTGCTCTTGCAAGGGCAACGCGCTGCTGCTGACCGCCGGAGAGCTGGTTTGTCATGCGGCTTTCCATGCCGGTAAGCTCCACAAGGTCAAGGATGTCCATAACCTTTTTGTGAATTTCATCCTTGGGAAGCTTGCGCAGCTTCAGGCCGTAGGCAACGTTATCAAAAACATTGTAGTGGGGCAGCAGCGCATAGCTCTGGAAAACCATTGCAGTATCACGCTTATTGGGGGTAAGGGAGTTTATGGCGTCATCACCCAGATAAATTTCGCCCTCATCCGGGCTTTCAAAGCCCGCAATCATACGCAGAGTTGTAGTTTTTCCGCATCCGGAAGGGCCCAGCAGAGTAATGAATGAGCCGGGTTCGATGTCAATGTTTGCGTCTTTTACAGCGTAGAAATCTTTTTTCGTCTTAGGGTCCTGATAAATTTTGGAGATATGCTCCAGTCTGACCCCTTTTTTTACTTTATCCATTACTCACTCCTCCTTCATTTTCCGGCTGGTGCCAAGGTGCTTTGTGATAAGCTCCATAAGCAGCACGGAGCCGTAGGTTATAATTATAAGAATTGTGGCAAAGGCACAGGCGATACTGTATGCACCCTTTTCCGCAAACTCGTTTATCTGGACAGTTATAAGCAGGAACTGAGGTGTCACCAGAAGAATTATGGCGGAAATTGCCGTTATGCTTCTTACGAATGCAGTTACAAGACCGCTGAGGAAGGAGTCCTTAATAAGGGGCAGAGTTACGGTCATAAACACCTTAAAGCTGTTTGCGCCCATATCGTAGGCCGATTCCTCAATGGATTTATCAATCTGACGCAAAGCGGAAATACCGCTTCTCGTTCCGGTAGGCAGGCTTCGCACTACAAAAACTATAACAAGGATAAGGCCGGTGCCGTATATGCCCTGCATAAAGCCGGTGTGGAAAAGTCCGCCGGAAAAACCTCTTATGTATCCAACACCCAAAACCGTTCCGGGAACTGCCATTGCCAGCATGGAAACTGCCTCAATAAATCCCTTGCCTCGGAAATTGCGCTTAACAACAAGGTAGGAAATTATCATGGACAGCAGAGCCGTAATGGGAGCTGCGATAAGGGAGAGGGTGAAGGAGTCGGTAAAGGCCTTGAGGCCCTTATATTTTGTGAACACCTGTCCGAACCACTTAAAGGTGAGCGGTGTAAACTTATAGCCCCATGTGGGGAACAGCGCTCCGATAGGCACGCAGATATACATTATCATTACAAACAGTGCCACGCCTCCGCAGAGTATGGAAAGGGGTCTGGTAACGCCCTTATCTGCAATAAGGGTTCTGCCTCTGCTTGCTTTACCGGTAAGGGTGGCAGCGGTTTTGGCTTCAAGATAATACTTCTGGATTATGAACATCATAAGGGTGATGCTCAGCAGTACAACTGCCATTGCGGCAGCGCCGGCCTTATCATATGCGCCGGTAATCTGAAGATAAATGGTGGTAGCAAGGGTATCATAGGAGCCGCCTATGAGCATGGGGTTTGCAAAGTCTGCGATAGACTCAATAAAGGTAACAAGAAATGCGTTTCCCAGTCCCGGCAGCATCAGGGGCAGGGTAACACTTGTAAATACCTTCATTCTGCCCGCGCCCATGTCTCTTGCCGCCTCTTCCAGTGAGGGGTCGATGTTTTTAAGCAGACCTTTCAGCATCATGTAGCAGACGGGGAAAAAGGTCAGGCTCTGAACCACAACTATGCCCCAGAAGCCGTAAACACTGTTATCATAAATATGCAGGAGAAAACGTGTAATAAGTCCCGCTTTTCCGAATAACATTATCATAGACAGTGACAGCACAAAGGGCGGGGAAACAACAGGCAGGGTGGAAACCACCTTGAAAAGGCCGCCTGTAAATTTGTTGAGCTTTACATACACTTCCACATATGCAAAAAGCAGTCCTACCGCCGTAGAGAGCAGTCCTACCAGCATACCTACCTTTAAGGTGTTCCAGAAGGCCGTGCGGAAGTTGGGCATATCAAGAATACGGCGGAAAGAATCAAGGGAGAGACCGTTTTCTCCGTAGAAGCTGTCCACCAGAAGAATTGCCAGAGGGTAGAGTATAAACAGGGTTAAAAATGTTACTATGAGGACTATCGTTGTCATCATAATGGGGTCTGCCATCAGCTTTTTTCTGTCCAAAGACCTGCTTTGACTTTTAGCCATAGAGACCTCCTTTCTTAATACAGAAGGGGGACGGCAATGCCGTCCCCCTGCCCTTTTTTTATTTAATTATTATATTGTTCTTTACTCAGTCTTGAAACGGTCGTCGCCGCCGCCCAGAGCCTTCATGACCTCTTCAATGTAGGTCTTGATGTTCTGCTTTGCATCCTCGAAGTCGTAATCCATTACGTTCTCAGGATCAAGGCCGAATTCAGCTGCCTGTTCAGGCTGCTTTGCGTTGTCGATAACTAAGAACTGGTAGGAACCGTTCTGGGCACCAAGCTCAACGCAGTCGGGAGAGAGGGCGTACTCTATCCACAGCTTTGCAGCATTGGGATGTGCACAGCCCTTGAAGATAGCGGTTGCACCGATCTCGAAGGAAGTGCCGCTGGAGGGGATAACAAGACCGATATTCTCGTAGCCGTTATCAACGATCTGGGTAATTCCGTCATGGAGGAAGCCGATGCCGATAACGCACTCACCGGTACCCACGTTCTTGGAGGGGCCGGAGCCGGACTTTGTATAAACCTCAATGTTCTTATCAAGGTCTACCAGGTACTGAATACCTTCATCGTGGCCGTACTTCTGGAGCATGGTGTTGATGACCAGCTTTGCAGTACCGGCAGTATTGTAGTTGGAGAGCCAGATAAGACCCTGATACTCGGGCTTAAGCAGATCCTGCCAATCCTGAGGAGCTTCAAGACCCATACGGTCAAGCTCATCCTTGTTGACCATTATACCGAGGATGCCTTTGTAAATGCCGTACCAGTTACCGTCCTTGTCTCTGTACTGGTCGCCCAGCAGGTGAGAAGCATTTACAGCCTCGTAAGGCTCAAGCAGACCTTCCATAGCGCAGACGTTATAGGGGTCGGTAGTGCCGCCGAACCAGACGTCAGCGGAGGGATTACCCTTCTCTTCCTCTATCTTTGCCTGAACCTCACCGGTTGAAAGGCGCTGATATGTAACATTTATGCCATAGAGCTTCTGGAAGTTCTCGCATGCAGCAGCAAGATACTCTTCTTCGCATGAACCGTAAACAACCAGTTCACCCTCAGCCTTTGCAGCTTCGATAAGCTGGGCCATAGGATCATCTGCGGGTGCTTCGGCATCGGCAGGTGCGTCAGCGGGAGCGTCGGCAGGTGCTTCTGCGGGCTCTTCAGCAGGCTTTTCTCCGCATGCAGCCAGTGCAAAAACCATTATGACAGCAAGCAGCAGAGCTAACAATTTTTTCATTTTTTTACCTCCAAAACAGATTTTCGTGGTGCCGGAAAGGGAGAAGAAATTTCATTCCGGCTTTATGTGTTCATTATATAACTTTTTAATATTTTGTCAATAAGCGCATATATTTATTTGCATAAATGTATAATTTTGTTTTATTGCCTCGTTTTTGACAAAATTTTTGATATTTTTATTTAGTTTTTTCAGCCTATTTTCACTTAAAATATCAATAAATTCTCTTATCCCAATTTTCTACACAAGTTTTTTTACAAATTAAATACCGGTGTATTTTTACTGTATCCTATTTAATTTTTTTCGTAAATTTATTTTTTTGTTATAACATAAATTTCATAAAAAAAGAGCGTATCGAAAGCCGATACGCTCTTTATTGTTATTTACTTTTTTTCGCTGATTTCACATTTTCTAAAATCAGGCTGCATCATTTACAGTGAGGGTTCCTGTACCCTTCTGCATGATGATGGTGTAGCCATTAAGGTCATATTCGATAGTCATAACTATAACCTGACCTTCTTCCACAGACTGCTTTGCACACTGAACAGTAGAGGGAGCAACGGTAAGATCCATATCCTGAGTGAGGATAAAGCCTGCTTCATTGAGAAGATACTGAGTATAAGTTATCAGATCATCCTGAACTGTGTCGGACTCGTACTGGTAGCGTTTAGTGGTAACGCCGTTTTCAACACCGGTGCCCACACCGTTTGCTTTTCTCTCACCAACTACGGTTTTAATGGACTTAACGCTGTCGTCACCTATGACGTATTCTTCCGTGTCAGTGGCCTTGCCGGTTGCAAAATGAGCAACCAGACCGATGATTACACCCAGAGCTACAAGACAGAGGACCACAATAAGTATTACTTTAAAGACTTTTTTCATTAGCACACCTGCTTTTCGTTTAGTTTTTTCTTTCGGTCGTTCACCGTTTTTTATGCGCTAATTATATAGACAAATTTTTTTACAGTCAATATACAAATTTCAAAAAATCGCAGAAAAAGCCAGAAAATGTCAGAAAATTTTTTTAAGCTCCTCAAGGGCACCGTAGATTGTGCCGATATTGCATGAAACAGTCACATTAAAGCCCATATCAAGAAGCTGTGCTGTGCAGTCCATAGGAACATACGGGTAATCCGCCTCTTTAAGCATACTTACATCATTCATGCCGTCGCCGCAGCACACAAGGATTTTTCTTCCTAACTTATCGGCAAGCCGTCTTGCGGCGCGGCCCTTGCTCACATTCTTCGCCTGCAAATCTATAATTCTGGGCATGGCAAGGTCAACTTCCATAATATCCCCGTAATCCCGTCGCAGCTCCTCTGCAACAGTCTGTATATATTCAAGCTCTTCTTTTGTTCCGTCATAGAACTGAGCGGCGGTATGGTCGTAGAAAGTGCCGGAAAAAGATGGCTTTATAAGGGGCATCGGCAGCTCATCTATGCTTATGGTTCTATGAGACGCACCGAAAAAGTCCAGAAACTTTTCCCGCATGGGGTTTTCATCAAAAAGGTAATGATGTTCCACTCCCTGAACCTCAAGCCAGAGCTTTGGGTATCTGTCATGCAGCTCCCTCACAAGCTCCCGCCCGCCGGGTATTTCCTGCACATCTATGAGTTCTTTCTTATCAGTATCATAGGTAGCAGCACCGTTATAGAGTACAAGAGGGGCATTTGTCGGCACCATGTCCATATACTTTTGAAACATGGGTATGCTTCTGCCGGTAGCCATGGTAAAAAGACCGCCTTCTGCCTCAAACTCTCTGATAGCATCCAGATTTTTCTGAGGAATATTACTGTTAAAGTCGGTAAGGGTCCTGTCAAAGTCGGACGCCATTAAAATATCTGAAAATCTTCCCACATTGCACCTCACACATCATAATAACTTCATTATACACGCAGTTATAAAAAGGTCAACAATAGAAAAATCCCGCCTCACAAAAGTGAAGCGGGATTTAAATTTATATTATATCCGATTAGATCAGCTCAATGACAGCCATCTCAGCGGCGTCACCGCGGCGTGCACCGAGGCGGGTGATACGGGTGTAACCACCGTTGCGCTCAGCGTACTTGGGAGCGATTTCATCAAATACCTTCTTGGCAACATCCTCGCGGGTGATGAAGGTGAGAGCCTGACGGTATGCGTTCAGGTCCTTTGCCTTGCCAAGGGTAATCATTTTCTCGGCCAGGGGAGCTATCTCCTTGGCGCGGCTGACAGTGGTCTCCATGCGGCCGTTATCCAGAAAATCTGTGACCTGCTGGCGGAGCATTGCCATACGGGGAGCAGTTGCCTTACCGAGTTTTCTTGTTCCGGGCATAATTGCGTTTCCTCCTTCTTGAGAGCTTACTGGTTATCCTCGTTAGCCAGAGACAGACCCATCATGGCGAGCTTATGCTCAACCTCTTCAAGGGACTTACGGCCGAGGTTACGGACCTTGATCATCTCATCCTGAGTCTTATTTACAAGATCCTCCACAGTATTTATATTGGCGCGTTTGAGGCAGTTGAAGCTTCTCACGCTCAGATCCAGCTCTTCGATAGTCATCTTGAGCATGGTATCGGGCTCTTCCTCTTCCTTCTCAACAACAGTGGAGTTGCTGGAAATGGAGTCGGACAGATCAGTAAAGAGCGTGAAGTGGTCGCAGAGTATCTTAGCACCCAGAGAAAGGGCGTCACGGGCAGACATGGTGTTGTCAGTCCATACCTCGATGGTGAGCTTGTCAAAGTCAGTCTGGTTACCGACACGGGTATTTTCGACAGTATAATTGACTTTCAGAACCGGGGTGTAGATAGAGTCCACAGGAATGGTGCCTAGGGCCATCTGGGGGTCTTTGTTCTTCTCAGCAGACACATAACCTCTGCCGTGGTCGAAAACGAGCTCCATGTTGAGAGCACCGTCGGGACCGAGAGTGGCGATGTGGTGGTCAGGGTTCAGAATTTCCACCTCTGCATCGGTCTTGATGCTGCCGGCGGTGACAATGCCCTCGCCGGAGGCCTCGATGTATACGGTCTTAGGACCGGTGGAATGAAGCTTTGCAAGAATGCCCTTAACGTTAAGAACAATCTCGGTCACATCTTCCTTAACACCGGGGATGGTGGAAAACTCATGCTGGACGCCTGCAATCTTAATGCTGGTGCAGGCATAACCGGGCAGAGAAGAAAGGAGTACCCTGCGAAGAGAGTTACCAAGTGTTGTGCCATAGCCGCGTTCCAGAGGCTCTATGATGTACTTGCCATATGAGGTATCCTGGGGAGTCTCAATACACTCGATGCGCGGCTTTTTAATTTCGATCATATAGTTATATAACCCTCCTTTTAAGTGATGCGCTTAAATAGCGCTGTTGCGGTGATTCAGCTTACCAATTTGAGGGTGTCTTTATTACTTGGAGTACAACTCAACGATGAGGTGCTCTTCGATGGGCAGATCGATGTCTTCTCTTGCGGGGAGAGCAACAACCTTACCGGTCATGTTGTTAGCGTCGTACTCAAGCCACTTGGGTGCGGGACGGAATGCGTTCGCCTCAATATTAGCCTTGATCTTTTCAATACCGCGGCTGCTCTCTTTGAGAGTAACAACCATACCAGGCTTAACCTGGAAGCTGGGGATGTTGACCTTGCGGCCGTTAACGGTGATGTGACCGTGGGAAACCATCTGACGTGCCTCGGCACGGCTCATAGCAAAGCCCAGACGGTACACAACGTTATCCAGACGGCATTCAAGAATGGACAGCAGGTTTTCACCGGTCAGACCGGAACGACGCTCTGCAATCTCGTAGTAGCCACGGAACTGGCTCTCCAGAACACCGTAGAATCTCTTAGCCTTCTGCTTCTCACGGAGCTGCTGGCTGTACTCGGAGTTCTTGGTACGGCCCTGACCATGCTGGCCGGGGGCGTATGCTCTGCTGTTCATGGCGCATTTGTCGGTATAGCAGCGGTCGCCCTTCAGGAAGAGCTTCTGGCCCTCTCTGCGGCACTGACGGCAAACTGCTTCAGTATATCTTGCCATATTAGTTTACCTCCTTCAATTAGACACGACGACGTTTCGGAGGACGGCAGCCATTGTGAGGAATGGGGGTAACGTCCTTGATCATCGTTACTTCGAGACCAGCGGTCTGAAGAGCACGGATAGCTGCTTCACGGCCGGAACCGGGTCCCTTTACGAACACTTCAACAGTCTTAAGACCATGCTCCATAGCTGCCTTTGCGGCGGTCTCAGCGGCGGTCTGTGCTGCGAAGGGGGTAGACTTCTTGCTTCCACGGAAACCGAGGCCACCGGCAGAAGCCCAGGAAATTGCATTACCCTGAGTGTCGGAAATGGTTACCATGGTGTTATTGAAGGAAGAGCTGATATGAACCTGGCCCTTTTCAATGTTTTTACGCTCTCTTCTACGAGTTCTTACTTTTTTCTTAACATTTGCCATTATTCATATCCCTCCCTTACTTTTTCTTATTTGCGATGGTGCGCTTGGGGCCCTTGCGGGTACGAGCGTTGGTTTTGCTTCTCTGGCCTCTTACGGGCAGACCACGACGGTGACGAAGACCGCGGTAGCAGCCGATCTCAGTGAGGCGCTTTACGTCAAGAGCAGTCTGACGGCGGAGGTCACCTTCAACAATGTAGTTGTGGTCGATGCACTCACGCAGTTTTGCCTCATCCTCATCGGTGAGGTCTTTTACTCTGATATCAGGGTTGATACCGGTCATTTCAAGAATTTTCTTTGCGCTGGTTCTGCCGATACCGTAGACATAGGTGAGACCGATTTCGATTCTCTTGTCCTTGGGCAGGTCAACGCCGGCTATACGTGCCATATACACATTCTTCCTTTCGGTTGTATTTCCGCATTAAGCGGAGCAGGGGCTTGATCCCGCCGGAGGGAGTCCCTGTTCCATGCGGGAGTTTTTATAAGGACAGGCTTTATTATTAAACCTTGTCTGCAAAATGATTATTGTGCGAGATTAACCCTGGCGCTGCTTGTGCTTGGGGTTCTCGCAGATTACCATGACTTTGCCTTTGCGCTTAATGACTTTGCACTTTTCGCACATGGGCTTCACGGAAGGTCTTACTTTCATTTGATATACCTCCTACTTGCTTCTCCAGGTTATTCTGCCGCGGGTGACGTCATAGGGTGACATCTGAACCGTGACCTTGTCGCCGGGAAGTATCCTGATAAAGTTCATCCGGAGCTTGCCGGAAATATGTGCCAGAATGATGTGGCCATTGCCGATATCTACCTGGAACATGGTGTTGGGCAGGGATTCAACTACCGTGCCCTCGAGTTCGATTACGTCGTCTTTTGCCAAAGTAAATTTCCTCCAAAGTCGGTGTTACTGATTTAAATATCCTCTGCCATGGTGAGGATTTCAGCCTCTCCGTCGGTGATTAAAATGCTGTTTTCATAGTGGGCGGAAAGTGACCCGTCCGCTGTTACGACAGTCCAGCCGTTACTGAGCTGCTTCACCTGACGGCCTCCCATATTGACCATAGGCTCTATCGCAATGGTCATGCCCTTTACAAGCCTTGGGTCAGGTCTGAGACCTGCCCGGTAGTTGGGCACTTCGGGAGCTTCGTGGAGCTGGTGCCCCACGCCGTGGCCTACATACTCACGCACTACGGAAAATCCATGGCTTTCCACATAGTCCTGAATGGCGGCTCCGATATCAGATATACGGTAGCCTACCTTAGCGAATTTGAGGCCTTCAAAAAAGCTGTTTCTTGTAACCTCGATAAGCTTTTTTGCATCCTCGCTGATTTCTCCGCAGGGAACTGTAATAGCACAGTCTCCCACGAAGCCGTTGATCGTTGCACCAACATCAACAGAAACAATATCGCCGTCATGAACCACGCGTTTACCGGGAATTCCGTGAATTATCTCATCGTTTACGGATATACACGCACTGCCGGGAAATCCACCGTAATTTAAAAAGGTAGGATATCCGCCGGACTTAACGATGAAATCATGCACATGTCTGTCTATCTGCTTAGTGGTCACACCGGCACTCACTGCCTGTCTCGCAATACTGCGGGCCTGAGCGGTGAGTTTTCCGGCCTTACGCATCAGTTCGATTTCTCTGCTGGATTTAATATAAATTCTGTCGGACATATTTATATACCCAGAGCTTCTCTGATTACGTCAGTTGTTTTTTCGATGCTTGACTGGTTCTCCACAGTTTTAAGCTTATTGCGCTCACCATAGAAATGGAGCAGAGGCTCGGTTTCGTTATGGTAAGTAACAAGGCGAGCTTTTACAGTCTCAGGAGCGTCGTCCTTACGAATCTCAAGCTCTCCTCCGCATACGTCGCAGATGCCCTCAACTTTTGGGGGATTGGAGACGATGTGGAAGCTTGCACCGCAGGTGTGGCAAGTTCTTCTGCCGGACATTCTCTTGATGATAGTGTCGTCCTCAATTTCGATTGAGAGAGCACAGTCAACCTCGATTCCCATTTCCTCCATAGCCTTGGCCTGGGGAATGGTTCTGGGTACACCGTCAAGGATGTATCCGTTCTCACAGTCGGGCTCGGCAAGTCTTTCCCTCAGAATCTCGATTATTACGGAGTCGGGGACAAGCTTACCGGCATCCATGAAGCTCTTTGCCTCAAGGCCCACGGGCGTGCCGTCTTTAACGGCAGCCCGCAGGATATTGCCTGTGGAAATTGTTGGTATAGCGAGCAGTTTGCTCAGTATTTCTGCCTGAGTACCTTTACCCGCGCCGGGGGCGCCTAAAAGTATTAGCCTCATTTGAAACTCCTTTAATCAGTCAAGAAAACCTTTGTAGTTACGCATGAGCATCTGAGCCTCAAGTGCTCTGACGGTCTCAAGTGCAACACCAACAACGATTATGATGGAGGTACCGCCCAGGGAAATACCGGTGAGGGCGGATGCCTTGCTGAAGTGGGCTACAAGAATAGGAACAACAGCGATGATGGAGAGGTAAAGTGCACCGAACAGGGTGATCTTGTTGAGAACCTTCTTTATAAACTCGCTGGTGGGCTTGCCGGGACGGAAGCCGGGGATGTAGCCGCCGTTCTTCTTCAGGTTGTTTGCGATCTCCACGGGGTTGAACTGAATGGTGGAGTAGAAGTAAGCGAAGAAGACAATCAGCAGGAAGTAGATTATTGCATAGGTAATGGATGTGGTGTCAAATGCTCTCATGAACCAGTTGTCCTTGTCGGCTCCGGTGAATGCAGCGATAGTTGCAGGCAGAGAAGCAATAGACTGGGCAAAGATTATAGGCATAACACCGGACATGTTTACCTTCATAGGCAAATGAGTGCTCTGGCCGCCGTACATCTTTCTGCCCACAACACGCTTTGCGTACTGGACAGGAATTCTGCGCTCGGCGTCGTTCACGAATACGATCAGAACGATTATTGCGAGAGCTCCCAGAATCATAAGCAGCAGAACCCACCACTGGAGCTCGCCTGCCATGATATTGCGAATGCTGGTCATAAGACTTACGGGAAGTCTTGCCACAATGCTGGAGAAGAGGATGATGGAGATACCGTTTCCGATACCGAATTCGGTGATCTGCTCACCCAGCCACATGATAAGAGCGGAGCCGGAGGTGAATGTCAGGATAATGACGATTGCAGCCCAGACAGAGCCCTGTGCATTGGGGTCAAGAAGACCGTTGTTCTTCATGAGCATGTAGTAGGCAAAGCCCATGAGAAGGCCGATGCCTACGGTAGTGTAACGAGTGATAGAAGCAATTTTCTTCTTGCCTTCCTCGCCCTCATCCTTGCTCATACGCTCCAGAGCAGGAATTGCGATGCAGAGGAGCTGAATAATAATAGAAGCGTTGATGTAAGGCTGAATGGAAAGTGCGAAGATAGTTGCCATAGAGAACGCGCCGCCGGACATAACGTTGTACAGTCCGAGAACGGTGTTCTGAAGCTGCTGGAAGTAGGTCTGCAGAGCAGCTACATTTACATAAGGTACAGGGATGGCGTTGCCGACACGGTAAAGCAGGACTATAAGCAGAGTGAAGAGGATCTTTCTGCGGATCTCCTCAATCTTCCATGCGTTCCGTAATGTTTCGAGCACTTAGACCACCTCTGCCTTTCCGCCTGCCGCTTCGATCTTCTCTTTCGCGGTTGCGGAGAAAGCAGCAGCCTTCACAGTGAATTTCTTGGTGACCTCGCCGGTACCGAGGAACTTCACGCCATATCTGCACTTGGAGAGAAGGCCTGCATCCAGCAGAGCCTGAGCGTCGATAACAGCGCCGTCCTCGAACTTGTCGAGAACTGCAACATTAAGGCTCTCCAGAGGCTTTGCAAAAATGTTGTTAAATCCTCTCTTAGGGATACGACGAGCCAGAGGCATCTGGCCGCCTTCAAAACCGATACGTACGCCGCCGCCGGAACGGGCCTTCTGACCCTTGTGGCCGCGACCTGCGGTCTTACCGTTGCCGGTTGCGTGACCTCTGCCCTTGCGCTTGTCAACATGGGTGGAGCCGGCTACGGGAGAAAGTTCGTGAATATACATTCTCTTGCCCTCCTTATTCTTCAGTGACCTTGAGCAGGTAGCCGATTTTGGCTATTTTGCCGCGAGTCTGGGGATTGTCGGGCTGTACGGTCACGTTGCCGATCTTGTGCAGGCCGAGAGATTTGGCAGTTGCGATATGATTATCAAGTCTGCCGTTCAGGCTCTTTTTGAGCTCAATTCTAAGATTTGCCATAAAATTCGCCCTCCTTAACCCTGAATCTCTTCAGGAGTCTTGCCTCTGACAGCAGCGATCTGAGCTGCGTCACGCAGAGACTTGAGGCCAACCATGGTAGCAGCAACAACGTTTGCGGGGTTGTTGGTACGCATGCACTTGGTACGAATATCCTTAATACCGGCTGCTTCAACAACAGCACGGACTGCGCCGCCGGCGATAACACCGGTACCTTCGGGAGCGGGCTTGAGCAGGACGCGGCCTGCGCCGAACTCGCCGATAACCTCATGAGGAATGGTGGTTCCGGTGAGGGTAATGGTGCAGATGTTCTTCTTAGCATCCTCAAGACCCTTGCGGATTGCTTCGGAAACTTCGTTTGCCTTGCCCATGCCGTAGCCTACGCGGCCCTTGCCGTCACCGACTACGCAGAGAGCGGAGAACTTTGCCACACGGCCGCCCTTGACGGTCTTGCTGACGCGGTTCAGGGAAACTACCTTTTCAACGAATTCGGAAGGAGCTTCTTCTCTGTTGCGACGCTCTCTTCTGTCGTTTCTGTCATTATTGTATGCCATATTTCGTTTCCCCCTCTCTTAGAACTTCAGGCCGCCCTCACGGGCGCCGTCTGCCAGTGCCATGACACGACCGTGGTAAATGTAACCGCCGCGGTCGAACACGACTTCTTCGATGCCTTTCTTCAGAGCGCGCTCTGCGATGGTAGCACCGACCTTCTTTGCGGCTTCAATGTTGCCGCCGTTTCCTTCAAAGCCCTTCTCAACGGTGGAAGCGGAAACGAGAGTGTTTCCTGCTACATCATCGATGATCTGAGCGTAAATGTTGTTTTCACTGCGGAATACGCTGAGACGAGGTCTCTGAGCAGTGCCGGAGATCTTGCTGCGTACTCTCTTATGGCGCTTAATGCGCTGACTTCTGGTATCAGGTCTTTTAATCATTCAGGCACACCTCTCTTTATTTAGCACCGGTCTTGCCTTCTTTGCGGCGGATAACTTCGTAGTCATACTTGATACCCTTGCCCTTGTAAGGCTCGGGAGGTCTCTTGCTGCGAACTTCAGCTGCAAACTGGCCAACCTTCTGCTTATCGATACCCTTGATGGTGATGTGGTTTGCGTCGGGAACTTCGATCTGGATGTCGTCGGTCTCACTCATGATAATGGGGTGAGAGAATGCAACGTTCAGAACCAGGTTCTTGCCTTCCTTGGAAGCACGGTAACCAACACCGTTGATCTCAAGCTTCTTCTCGAAGCCCTCGGTAACACCGATAACCATGTTGTTAATCAGGGTTCTGGTGAGGCCGTGGAGAGAACGGTTCTCCTTGGTATCGTCGGGACGTGCAACGTGAATAACGTTTTCCTCAATGCTAATGTTCATCTGAGGAACCATGTCATGCTCCAGGGTGCCCTTGGGTCCCTTAACGGTGACGTGGTTCTTGCCGCTGACGGAAACTTCAACGCCTGCGGGGATAGTGATGGGTGCTCTTCCTATTCTAGACATTCTGCCGCCTCCTTACCATACAAACGCAAGGACTTCGCCGCCGACGTGCTCTTTGCGAGCCTGTCTGTCGGTCATAACGCCCTTGGAAGTGGAAATGATAGCAATGCCCAGTCCTTTCAGAACGCGGGGCAGCTCGTCGGCACCGGCGTAAACGCGCAGGCCGGGCTTGGAAACGCGGCGAAGACCGGAAATAGCCTTTTCCTTGCCGGGAAGGTACTTCAGAGTAACACGGATGATGCCCTGGGTACCGTCGTCGATGACCTGGTAGTTTTTGATGTAGCCTTCGTTGAGAAGAATTTCAGCAATGGACTTCTTCATCTTGGAGGCGGGGACATCGACGGTTTCATGCTTGGCGCAGCCGGCGTTGCGGATGCGGGTAAGCATATCTGCGATGGGGTCTGTGATCTGCATGGATTTATCCTCCTGTATATAGAGTTACCGCTTTTGCGGTTCAGGCGGCGAGGTTCCATGCCAATACCTGATTGGCCATGGCCTTTCGCCATCCTTTTCGGGCTCTTTTGAGCCTATATTTGTAAGTGCGGGGATCGGCCGCACCACAATTCAGAATAACATAAAATCCTTGATTTTTCAAGGATTTTTCATTGGTCATTTCTACCAAAATATGCCGAAAAACAGCTATAATAAATGACCTTTAAAGATAGCCTTTCCCCGCTGTTAAAATAACAGCAGGGAAGGTTTTGGCTGTCTTAGAAGCTGGCCTTGCGAACTCCGGGGATCTGACCCTTGTAGGCCAGCTCTCTGAAGCAGATACGGCATACGCCGTAGTTACGAAGGTAAGCGTGGGGACGGCCGCATATCTTGCAGCGGTTGTACTGACGAGTAGAGAACTTGGCAGGAGCCTGCTGCTTTAAAATCATGGATTTCTTTGCCATTTATACTCCTCCTTAGTTGTAGAAGGGAGCGCCCATCAGTCTGAGGAGCTCTCTTGCTTCTTCATCAGTGTTAGCGGTAGTGGTAATTGCAATGTTCATACCACGAAGCTTCTCGATCTTGTCGTACTCGATTTCGGGGAAGATGATCTGCTCTTTGAGACCAAGGCTGTAGTTGCCGCGGCCGTCAAAAGCATCGGGAGAAATACCACGGAAGTCACGTACACGGGGCAGAGCAATGTTGAAGAGTCTGTCGAGGAACTCCCACATTCTGTCCTGACGCAGAGTGACCTTAACACCAACCTTCATGCCCTCACGGAGCTTGAAGTTAGCGACGGACTTCTTTGCTGCAGTGCCGACAGCGTGCTGACCGGTTATTGCGGAAATTTCCTTGATAACGGAGTCAAGAGCCTTGGCGTTATCCTTGCAGTCGCCGCAGCCGACGGATACAACGATCTTGTCGATTCTGGGGATCTGCATGGTGGACTTGTACTGGAACTTCTCCATAAGAGCGGGAGCAACTTCCTTAACGTACTTTTCTTTCATTCTGGTCATAGTAAGTTATCTCCTTTCTCTTATTTTACAACGATCTCAGCGCCGCACTTCTTGCAGACGCGGACGTTCTTGCCATCAACCAGCTTGTGGGCAACACGGGTAGCCTTGCCGCACTTGGGGCAGACAAGCTGAACCTTGGATGCGTAAATGGGGGTCTCAACCTTGATGATGCCGCCCTCTTTACCCTGGCCCATGGGCTTCTGGTGCTTGGTAGCGACGTTTACACCCTCAACAACAACCTTGTTGTTCTTGGGGTCGGCAACGAGAACCTTGCCCTCTTTGCCCTTATCCTTACCGGAAAGGACTACAACTTTATCGTCTTTTCTAATGTTCATTCTCTTTGCCCTCCATTAAATCACTTCGGGAGCAAGGGACAGGATCTTCATGTATTCCTTGTCACGGAGCTCACGGGCGACGGGTCCAAAGATACGAGTTCCGCGGGGGTTCTTATCACCGGAGTTGATAAGAACAGCTGCGTTCTCGTCGAAACGGACGTAAGTGCCGTCTGCGCGGCGGACAGGCTTGACGGTACGGACAATAACAGCCTTAACGACTTCGCCCTTCTTTACAGAACCGCCGGGAGCAGCCTTGCGAACGGAACAAACTATAACGTCACCAATACTTGCATACTTGCGCTTGGTACCACCAAGAACACGGATGCACTTGAGTTCTTTGGCGCCGGTATTGTCGGCGACCTTCAGATAAGATTCCTGCTGTATCATTTAGGCGCCTCCTTACTTAGCCTTCTCTACGATTTCGACAACGCGCCATCTCTTGTCCTTGGACAGGGGGCGGGTCTCCATCACGCGGACGATATCACCCTCACGGCACTCGTTGAGTTCATCGTGTGCCTTCAGACGGTAGGTCCGGCCTATGATCTTCTTATATTTCTTGTGCGCTACACGGTCCTCAACAATGACGACCACGGTCTTATCCATTTTGTCGGATACAACCTTACCAACGCGGGTCTTACGGGAAGTAGTTCTTTCTTCAACCATTATTCCTTACCTCCTCAATTCTGCTTCTCGCGCAGTACGGTCTTGACGCGAGCGATATCACGGCGCATGGCAGAGATCTTGGTGGGGTTGTCAAGATGATTAGTGGCATGCTGCATACGGAGCATGAAGAGATCCTTTTTCATCTCAACCAGCTTGGTCTCCAGCTCGGAGACGGACATGTTGCGTATTTCGTTTGCCTTCATCTTATTCACCACCGTTCTCAGACTCGGAGCCCTTCTTGACTATCTTAGTCTTGATGGGCAGTTTGTGGCTGGCAAGGCGGAGAGCTTCGCGGGCAACTTCCTCGGAAACACCTGCGATCTCAAACATCACTCTGCCGGGCTTAACGACAGCAACCCAGTACTCGGGAGAACCTTTACCGGAACCCATACGGGTCTCAGCAGGCTTTGCGGTAACGGGCTTGTCGGGGAAAATCTTAATCCATACCTGGCCGCCGCGCTTGGTGTAGCGGGTCATGGCGATACGGGCAGCCTCAATCTGGTTGGAGGTAATCCAGCCGGGCTCGGTAGCCTGAAGGCCGAACTCACCGTAGGAGATAGTGTTGCCGCGGGTAGCTTTACCCTTCATACGGCCGCGCTGTACTCTGCGGTATTTAACTCTTTTAGGCATTAACATTAGTTGTTGCCTCCTTCCTTAGCGGGAGCTGCGGGGCGGGAGTTGCGAGAGCCCTGATTCTGAGGTCTCTGGCCATAGCCGCCGTTGTTGTTGCGGTTGTTGTAACCACCCTGTCTGCGGTCATCTCTGCGCTCACCGTTGTTGTTGCGGTGGTCGCGGTTGTAGCCGCCTCTGCGGTCGTCTCTTCTGCGGTCACGACGTCTGTCGTTGGGCTTGGAGAGATCCATAGTACGGGGAGTGGTTCTCAGGGTCTGGGAAAGGACTTCGCCTTTGTAGATCCAAACCTTAACACCTATACGACCGTAAGTGGTGTCGGCCTCGGCAAAGCCGTAGTCGATGTCAGCACGAATGGTCTGAAGGGGAATAGTACCCTCGTGGAAGCACTCGGAGCGAGCGATTTCTGCGCCGCCCAGACGGCCGCTGCACATAACCTTGATGCCTCTGGCGCCCATTCTCATGGCACGGCCCATAGCATTCTTCATTGCACGGCGGAAACCGATACGCTTCTCCAGCTGCTGAGCAATGTTCTCTGCAACCAGCTGAGCGTTGGTGTCGGGGGTACGAACTTCAACGATGGAGATTGCAACGGGCTTGCCCAGCATCTTCTCCACTTCCTTGCGGATACGCTCTATCTCAGCGCCGCCCTTACCGATGACAACACCGGGTCTGGAGCAGTGGATGTAGATGCGAACCTTGGCGGAATCACGCTCTATCTCAATGGTGGGAACACCGGCGGAATAGAGGGTCTTTTTGAGGTACTTGCGGATCTTGTAGTCCTCGACTATCAGATCACCGACCTTATCTTCTCTGGCGTACCATCTGGACTCCCAGTCCTTGATGACGCCTACACGTAAACCGTGAGGATTAACTTTCTGTCCCATAATTCTGCCTCCTTCCCTTATTCTTTCTCAGCCACTTCAACAATGATGTGGCTGGTACGCTTGTTTATACGGTACATACGGCCCTGAGCTCTGGGCATACCTCTCTTGAGGATGGGACCGGCGGTGCAGTAAGACTTGCTTACATACAGCTTCTCAGGATCCATTTCAAAGTTGTTTTCGGCGTTAGCCATAGCGCTCTTAAGCACTTTGATGACCAGCTCGCAGCCCATTTTGGGGGTGTGCTCAAGAAGAGCAACTGCGTAATTGGCCTTCTGGCCGCGGATCATCTTGCAGATAAGTTCAGCCTTGCGGGGAGAAATACGGGCGTATCTGTGCTCCGCACGGGCTATTTTCTTTTCGTCCATTCTCTCTCCTCCTTACTTACCGGTCTTGCTGCCGGCATGTCCGCGGAAGGTACGGGTGGGGGCGAACTCGCCCAGCTTGTGTCCGACCATATCCTCAGTGACATACACGGGAACGTGACGGCGACCGTCATGGACAGCGATGGTGTGTCCTACAAAGGACGGGAAAATAGTAGAGGAACGAGACCAGGTCTTAACAACCTGCTTCTTGCCGTTCTGGTTCATTTCGTCAACTCTCTTAAGAAGCTCGGGAGCGGCGAAGGGACCTTTTTTAACACTTCTGCTCATTAACTTTTCCCTCCTTACTTTTCATTGCGGCGCTTGACTATGAACTTATCGCTGCGGTTCTTAGTCTTGCGGGTCTTATAACCGAGAGCGGGCTTACCCCAGGGGGTAACAGGTCCGGGCATACCGACAGGGCACTTACCCTCACCACCACCATGGGGGTGGTCATTGGGGTTCATGACGGAACCACGGACAGTGGGACGAACGCCCATGTGACGTTTACGACCGGCCTTACCGATGTGGATGTTGGCGTGGTCGATGTTACCGACCTGACCGATAGTTGCAAAGCACTCAAGTCTGACCTTGCGGAACTCGCCGGAGGGCAGTCTCAGGGTAGCCATGCCGTTCTCTTTAGCCATAAGCTGTGCCTCAACGCCGGCGGAACGGACGAGCTGTGCGCCTTTGCCGGGGTAAAGCTCAATGTTGTGAACTAAAGTACCGACAGGAATGTTTGCCAGAGGCAGAGCATTGCCGGGCTTGATGTCAGCGCCGGTGGAGGAGATAATGGTATCTCCGGCCTTCAGGCCGACAGGAGCGAGGATGTAGCGGCGCTCGCCGTCCTCATACTCGCACAGAGCGATGAATGCGCTGCGGTTGGGGTCGTACTCCAGACGGAGGACCTTTGCGCTCATATCCATCT
Source organism: Oscillospiraceae bacterium (assembly GCA_020025715.1). GTDB lineage: Bacteria > Bacillota > Clostridia > Oscillospirales > Oscillospiraceae > Limivicinus. The sequence continues at coordinate 40,882 of JAHHRQ010000007.1, forward strand.
TGTTACGCTTGAAGTCGATTATACGATACTTCTGGCGGTTACCGCCGCCCTGGTGGCGAACGGTGATACGGCCATAGCTGTTACGGCCGGAATTCTTCTTCTGAACCTCAGTCAGGCTTCTTTCGGGCTTAACGTGCTTCTCAACACCGTCGAAGCCGGAGACAGTCATCTGTCTTCTGGAGGGAGTAGTAGGTCTGTAAGTTTTAATCATTCTTTATTCCTCCCTTAAACCATGCCTTCAAAGAGCTCGATGTTCTTGGAATCAGCGCTGAGTTTAACAACAGCCTTTTTCCAGGAAGGGGTCTTACCCATGGGGTAAGCACCGGTGCGCTTCTGTTTGGGGTGGACATTCTCGGTGGTGACCTTGATAACGGTGACGCCGAAGATTTCCTCAACGGCCTTCTTTATCTCGATCTTGTTAGCGTCCTTTGCGACCTCGAAGGCGTACTTCTTAATGTCCAGGTCTTCCATGGACTGCTCGGTGATGATAGGTCTAATAACGATATCGTATGCGGTCCTCATCAGGCGAACACCTCCTCAATCTTAGCAAGTGCAGCCTTGGAGACTACCATCTTGCCGCTGGTGAGTATCATGTAGGGGCTGAGAATGGTGGCGGTGGTGGTGGAAACGCCCTCGATGTTGCGAGCGGACTTAACAACCTTCTCTTCCACGTTCTCGGTAACTACAAGAGCCTTGCCCTCGATGCCCAGGTTCTTGAGGAATCCGGCGAAGGACTTGGTCTTGATCTCATCGACATGCAGATCGTCGATGACGTAAATCTCATTCTCTGCTGCCTTAACGGACAGAGCAGACTTGAGAGCTATGCGCTTAACCTTCTTGTTGAGGGTGTAGCTGTAATCTCTGGGTTTGGGAGCGAAAGCTACGCCGCCGTGGTACCATACAGGAGATCCTGCGTAACCAGCACGTGCGCGGCCGGTGCCCTTCTGACGCCAGGGCTTTCTGGTGGTGTAGGAAACTTCACCTTTGGTAAGAGCGCTCTGTGTACCCTGACGGCAGTTAGCCAGGTGATTCTTGACGCTGTCGTGCAGGACGCTCTTGTTCGGCTCGATGCCGAAGATGGCCTCGGAGAGCTCGATCTCACCGATCTTCTCGCCTGCCATGTTGAATAAATTAGCTTTAGGCATTTATGCTGCTCTCCTTTCTTTACTTCTTGCGGGAAGCCTTCTGGGGGTTTGCACGACCGGAAGCCTTCTGGGGGTTGAGGCTGACAGCTGCGGCTGCGCCCTTCTTGATGGGCTGAGTCTTGACTGCATCCTTAATGTAAACAATGCTGCCCTTGGGGCCGGGGACGGCGCCGCGGATAGCGATCATATTGAGCTCAGCGTCTACCTTTACGATGTCAAGGTTCTGAACAGTGACCTGCTCTGCGCCCATGTGACCTGCCTGCTTCTTACCGGGAAGAATACGTCCGGGGGAAGCGGAGGAGCCCATGGAACCGGCATGTCTGTGAACAGGACCACCACCGTGGCTCATAGGAGTACGGCCCTGACCGTAACGCTTAACGGTACCGGCGTAACCCTTACCCTTGCTGGTACCGGTGATGTCGACCTTATCGCCTTCTGCGAAGACGTCAGCCTTAACAACATCGCCGACATTCAGGGTGCTGTTCTCAATGCGGAACTCTTTGAGGTGCTTCATCATGCCTACGCCGGCCTTCTTAAGGTGGCCGAGTTCAGGCTGAGTGAGCTTTTTCTCGGTTACTTCCTGGTAACCGAACTGGACGGCTTCATAGCCTTCCTTTTCCTGAGTCATCTTCTGGACGACTACACAGGGGCCGGCTTCGATAACGGTCACGGGAATGACCTTACCGGCCTCATCGAAGATCTGCGTCATGCCGACCTTCTTGCCGATGATGGCTTTCTTCATTATATATCCTCCTAATGGTTATTGGTTGCGTCGCTTAAGCCATTTGCTCAGAGGCTCGCAACTTAACCCGCCCGTATTCGCAAGTTACGGACTGTGGGTTATCAGATTTGTGGGTTGCTGGGGTAATGTGGGTTGGGTTAATGCTGTGGGTTTAGATTAGAGCTTGATCTCGATCTCAACGCCTGCGGGGACTTCGACATTCATAAGAGCCTCAACGGTCTTCTGAGTGGGAGCCACGATGTCGATAAGACGCTTGTGGGTGCGGCGCTCAAACTGCTCACGGCTGTCCTTGTTGACGTGAACGGAACGAAGGATAGTGACTATCTCGGTCTTGGTGGGCAGGGGGATGGGGCCGGAAACCTTTGCATCGGTGCGCTTTGCAGCCTCTACGATGATTTCGGCAGCCTTGTCGATGAGCTGATGGTCGTAAGCCTTAAGGCGGATACGGATCATGTTCTTGTTGGTGCTTGCCATGTGGTGTTCTCCTTTTCGTACGTTTTCTTTTTTGCGGCGGTGCCGCCAAATACTATGCGTACGGATGAAATTTTCCTATACACACAACCGTGCGTATCAGGCCGTGTCCGAAAAACAAACCGGCCTAACAGCCGGTCTGACTCCGTCCGCGCGATATACGCGTGTATCGGAATAATTTCAGCCGCCCGATTTCGCATCGGACCTCCGATGCCGGACATACTCCACGAAAGTTACCTCAGTTTCCTGAGCAATCTCCCGCTTCTTCGCATAATACGCCTGTGCTCTCGCACACGCGCTTACATAATATATCAATAAAACGCCCTCTTGTCAAGGGGTTTTTCGCTTTTTAATACAAAGATTTTTACTCTTTTTTGTGGCATATTGCCAAACTTGATTTTGTGCTGTCAGCATGTTAAAATTAAGAGAAAAAATCGGTTCGAAATGGTATTTTCGGACAGGGAGGCAAGGATTTATGACCGGAGAAAATGAGAAAGGACGAAAGAGTTTTTCCGTCTTTCTACTTATTATATTTATAATCATGCTGGGCTTCAATTTTCTGACGCCCATGCTGGCTGATGATTTTTCCTATTCGTTCAGCTTTGACACTAATGAGCCTATGGAGAGTTTAGGAGACATTTTCCCCTCCATGGCGGCACACCGGCACATTTTAAACGGCAGAGTCATGCCCCATACCTTAGTGCAGCTGTTTTTAATGATGCCGAAGATTGTATTCGATGTATTTAACGCTGCAAATGCAGTGCTGCTGGCGGTTCTGGTTTCAGCAATACTCTCCCCGAATTACAGACGGCGTTCCCTGCTGTGTCTCTGCGGCGTATTCTTGCTGTGGAATTTCACCCCCGCCTTCGGTCAGATCTTCTTCTGGCTTGACGGTGCCGTCAATTACAGCTGGGGCATAAGCGCATTTCTTATTTTCCTGCTGCCTTTTATAAGAGATTATTTCGGCAGAGAAAAGAAAGCTTCTCCTGTTTTAACGGTTTTATCCGTAATCTTTTCCTTTGTTGCCGGTGCATGGTCGGAAAACGGCTCTATTGCCGCAATTTTTGCAGCAGTCTGCCTCAGCATTTTAACATTTATAAGGGAAAAGAAAATATCACTCCCCCGCATCCTGTCTCTGATTGCAGCAGCCGCCGGATTTGTCTTTTTAATGAGCGCCCCTGCAACTGCGGGCAGAGCCGGAGAAATGAATTTCTCCTACCTTGCCGCAAGCCTTAAAACAGTGGTAAGTGAGAGCAAAGAAGTGCTGCTTCTTCCTTATATTATATACGCACTTTCATTTTTCATAGCCTTTTCATCAGGCGATAAGAAAAAGCTTGCACTTTCCGTCATATTCTTCCTTGCAGGCTTGGGATCTCTCTGCTCCTTCATTTTTGCAAACTACTTTGCACCCCGCCACTTCTGCGTGACCATGATTTTCACCGTTATTGCCTGCCTTATAAATTTTGACCTTATAATGGGCATGGGCAAGGCAAAGCTTGTGCAGGGCTTCACTATTGCCTGTGCCGTGCTGTTTGTCTTTAACTTTGTTCTGGGTGCTATTGACACGGTGGTTATATTCGGAAAGTCCCGCCAGAGAGAAGCTGTTATAAATGAAGCCTTAAATAATGGTGAAAGAACCGCAAAGGTTGAAATTTATCAGCCCTCCACAAAATACAGCGGAGCTTTCGGCCTTGAGGACGTTTATCCCGACCCGCAGGAGGACACATGGCCTAATGTGAGCGTTGCAATGTATTACGGACTTGACTCCATTGAGGG
>JAHHRQ010000069.1 GCA_020025715.1 Oscillospiraceae bacterium
TAGTCAAGAAATGCGGCGTTGGGAGCGGAGAGCTTAAAGGAAACGGTATAGTCATCTATAACGTTTATTTCTTCTACATCCTCGTAGTTGGGTGCGTTTTCAGAACCGTTGTCAGGGTCCATAATTATACCATAGGTGAATTTTACGTCCTCAGCGGTAAAAGGCTCTCCGTCGTGCCACTTTACGTCGTTGCGCAGGTGGAAAGTATAAGTATTGGTGTCCTTGTCTATATCCCACGATTCAGCAAGACGGGGGATAACCTTGCCATCCCCGTCGTGGTCTGTAAGGCCGTCGAAAATAAGCACATTTATTTCCCCGTGCTCATCCAGAGCGGGATTTATACGGGTATAGTCTCCGCTGCCGTAAACAAGAGTGTCTTTCGGCTTTGCCGGTTCCTCAGCTTTCGGAGTTTCCTGCGCCGGTGTCTCGGTTGCAGGAGCTTCGGCGGGCGGCTGTTCAGCTTTGCTGCCGCAAGCCGCAACACTCAGGCACATAATAATTGCCAGAAGCAGGGAAACAATTTTAGATGTTTTTTTCATGCTGCAATATCTCCTTTTAGTTTTTTGCTTTATTTACCTTGACTATAACAAAAAAGATATACTGCAACAAGCCCCCATGGGGGATATAAATATGCCTGTTTTGTACATTTTATCAAAATTGGCTAATATTGTATAGTATCTAAGAGTAAAAATTGATAATATATTTTTCTCCTTTTGTGCATATTGTTAAATAACGCCCGGTCAGCTTCAAAAATGTCTAAACTATGAACAAAAATACAATTTGTCATTGACCTTTCGTTCAAAAATTGTTAACATATATACACTATCAAATTATTAAAGTACGTTGCTATATGCAGCAACGTGTTTTTTTATGTCGAAATTAAGGAAGTGTTTATTATCAGCAGCTACATCAGTGATTTAAGAAACGAATTTAAAGGCTACAACGGAAAAACCTTTTCCAAAGACCTTATGTCCGGTCTTACAGTTGCGGCAGTCGCTCTGCCGCTGGCTCTGGCCTTTGGTGTCAGCTCCGGTGCAGATGCAGCCTCCGGTCTGATTACCGCCATTCTTGCAGGTCTTATAATCGGTGTTTTATCCGGTGCCTCTTATCAGATTTCAGGCCCTACCGGCGCAATGGCCGCAATTTTAATTACCTTGTCTATGAAGTACGGTATGCAGGGTGTTCTGCTTGCAGGCTTCCTGTCAGGTATAATTTTGCTGGTTATGGCTGTTTTAAAGATCGGTAAACTGGTTTCTTACATACCTTTCCCCGTAATCACCGGCTTCACCTCCGGCATTGCAGTTATAATTGCCCTCGGACAGATAGATAATTTCTTCGGCACTCATTCTGTGGGCGGCAGTGCACTGGAAAAACTGTTTTCTTACTCAACTGTTGGATTTTCTCCTAACTGGTGGGCAGTTGGCTTTGGTCTTCTCACTGTATTCATCATGGCTTTCTACCCCAAGAAGCTGGATAAATTCTGCCCTTCTTCACTGGCAGCAATTATCATAACCGTTGCACTTAACTTTGTCCTCAATCCCGACAGCGCATCTTCTCACCTTGCTGAAGTAGGCGCAATCCCCAGAACTCTCATTACTTCCGACAGTCTTATTTTTAAAGGCTTTGATTTATCTCTTATAAAGCAGCTTATCATGCCCGCTTTTTCCATTGCGCTTCTCGGCATGATTGAAAGCCTTCTCTGCGGCGCAGCAGCAGGCAAAATGAAAGGGGAGAAGCTCAACGCAACAAGAGAGCTTATGGCTCAGGGTATCGGAAACATCATAATTCCTCTCTTCGGCGGTATTCCCGCAACCGCAGCTATCGCCCGTACTTCCGTTGTGATTAAGAGCGGTGGACAGACAAGAGTTGCAAGTGTTGTACACTCCGTTACTCTTATCCTTTCCATGTTTTTGCTCGGCGGCATTATGTCCCGTATTCCTCTTGCTTCTCTTGCAGGTGTCCTTATGGTGACCGCATTCCGTATGAATGACTGGACTGCCATAAAGCATATTTTCTCCAAGAAGCTTAAATACTCCATTCTCCAGTATGTACTCACTATGCTTGCAACTGTACTTTTCGACCTGACAACAGCCATAGTCATCGGTGTTATTGCTGCAATGCTGGTATTTATTCTTAAGAGCAGCAACCTTAAGGTTGAAATCAGCGATGTTGACGATAAGAAGCTGGGCTACTCCGAGCATAATGTACACAGAGATATTAAGATAGTTTATCTGGCAGGCCCCCTGTTCTTCGGAACTCAGGAGCAGCTCACAAAGAAACTTGAAAGCATCGAAAACCTCCACAACCTGAGAGGTATCGTATTTTCTATGCGAGGCGTACCCCATATTGATGACAGCGCAATAAGCGAGCTTGAAAGCTTGTACAAATTCTTCAGTGAAAACGGCACTATTGTTCTTTTCTGCGGCGTGCATCCTGATGTTGTAAAAACTATGGACAGAGCAGGTTTTGTAGATAAAGTCGGCAAAGAGTCCTTCCTGTGGGATGCAATTACAGCATTTGAGAAGCTGGATGAATGTCTGGATATTCCCAAGATTAAATAAAAAATTTACCCCGTCTGACTTCAGACGGGGTATTTTTATGGAGATTTTAAAAATCAATGGTATTTTCCATTGTTTTTTTATTTTTTATAAGCCTGCGTTCTCTGCGGTATCCGGAGTTTTGGAGTTAAATATTACATCAGTAACTTTCTGGAATACAAGGAAGAACAGGTATCCGAAAGCAATACCTAAAAAGGTATTAACTACACGAAGAACAACGGATTGGCCGAGACCGTAAAGGCTTGTTGCCATGAACAGAGCACCGATGCAGTTACTTGCAGTCTTAAACTTGTAATCCGTGCAGAAGCCAAGACAAATACCGCCCAGAGGGCCTAAAACGGGACGCATGGATTCGGGGATAATCTGATATACAACGAAGAACACCAGAGCGCCCGCAAAGGTACCGATCATTCTCTGTCCGAAACGTTTTTTAAGGTCAGAGGTAGTTGCAGAGTAGCAGCCGAGAATTGAACCGCCTGCAAATGCAGCCCACATCATACGCTCCATGTTAAGGAAGTTTCCTAAGGTAAGGATAAGTCCTACACCCAGAGCAAGCTGAATCTGCCACTGAATTTTCTTATCGGAAAAGTGCATTTCCGCAACCTTATCGAGGAAACGAACGTCTTTATTCTTGTTGTGATGCTTTGCATATAAAAGCACCGCGCAGAGAACATAGCCTACAAGGGCAAGTTCTGCCCGCTTTAAGAGCAACTCCCCTGTGACAGGATTTCCGGACAGATAGATATATGCAAAGGTGTAAATACCTGCATTACCAAGCTCAGGTTTATCGCTGGTCATAAACAGGATAATGAAGAATGAAGCAAAGTGAATGAGCGCTGCAATCAACGGCTGAGAATATGTGGCAGCAACAGGGGATAAGAGCAGAAGCAGGAAAACTACTGCAAGATTTATAAGTGAATCCTTAATGCGGCATCCGAAATCAACGAACCTGAGTCCGAGGAAAATGCAGAACATTGCAACTGCCATAGGATTATTTTCTACACCGAACGCATTTGCAACCGGTGAAATCAATAAAATAGCAAAAAGTACAATCAAAAGGGAGCGTAACGCCATTGCGACAAGCAGCTTCCATTTTTCTTTTGTAATGCCTGACATCCGAATTTTGTTTTTCAAAATTGAGGGGTCAAGCTGTAAGGCATCATAAAACCGCACAAGAAAGCCTCCTAAAACTAAATATAAACTTATTTTTTAAATTATTTCTGTTATCTGAGCATTTGCCTTTTTTATAAGATGAAACAGGGTGTCAAAATCCGTTCCCATATTGCGCCGCAGATCATAGAGCGGCTGGAGAATCGGTCCGTAATTTTCCCTAAGTGTTGTTTTACCGCACTCGGTAATGTAAAGAACGTAACTGCGTTCATCCTGCGGGTGCCTGTTTTTTTCAATCAGGCCTCGTTCAAACAGTTGTCTTAAACAGCGGCTCACCGCTTCCTTTTTCATGCCGCTCTGCCTGCTGAGGATAAGCGGAGTAATATTTTCTGTCTGTAAATACAGCAGGGATAAAAGCTCCAACTCGCTGGAAGTCAGCGTCCGTTTCTGGGTCTGCGTGAGCAAAGCCCTTGCAAAACGATGAAGCTCCTGCTGGTTTGTAAGCATTTGCAGCCAGGTCAAATCAGTCATCTAAATTTCCTCCAAAATAACTTAACAATGTTAATTATATCTTTTCCTTTTAGAATGTCAATATACAGGCAATTACAATTTACAAAACGTTAAAATTCAGATAAGGGCTAATTTAATGGACATAATGCTCATATTTCACATAAGAAAATGAGATTCAAAAGGATGGATACAAACTTTGCTTATATTTCTTCACTTATTTTTTTACTTCAAATATAAATTATGATATATTTTAATGTAACATTTAGGCTTCTCAATCGTTATATAGGCAAAGCAGGGAGGTGAAGCAGTGAATTCAGATATATTGGAGCAAATTTATAAATTGTATAGTCAGCAGTTATATTTATATATTTTTTCCCTGTGCAGGAATACAGCTCTGGCTGAGGATCTGCTTCAGGAAACCTTTCTGAAAGCTATTCTATCGCTGCCGGACTCTAATAAAAATGTGCGGGCATGGCTATACATGGTAGCAAGAAATCTGTATTTTGACCGGCTTAAATACGAAAAGCACATTTCAAGAGAGGCAGATATGGAACAGTTAAAAGACCTTTCTTCAAATCAGCCCCTCGACCGTATTATAAAAGATGAGCAAAATAAGCTTCTTTATCAGGCCCTCAATGTTTTAGACGACCGGAAACGTGAAATTTTGGAACTTCAATATTTCGGCGGGCTGAGCCAGCAGGAAATAGCTCAAATCATGCACTTAAAGCCCAATAACATCCGCGTTCTGGCCCTCAGGGCAAGACGTGAAATCAGATTATGGATGGAGGAGAACGGATATGACTTACCGTGAACTGTTAAACCTATATGACGCAGGAAAGCTTGACGATAAAACCAGAGCTGAGGTAGAAGCGGAGTTAGAAAAGCATGAAGCTATCGGAGACTATATGTTCAGCCGCATGGACAGCCTTTCGGATGAAAGCTATACTGAACATGCTGATAATTTTGACTATGCCGCCGATTTAACATCTCAGATACGAAAAACTGTAAACCGTACCTTTTTGAAATTGGGACTCAGCATCGGAGCAGCGGTTCTGGTAATTATCCTTGCCGTAATTTTTGTTCTGCCTCACGCTGTGGACTGCTTTTACTATGATCCAACAGAGAAAATTACTGTAATGCGGGATGAAGAAAAACTGGAACAGGAAAGAATTAACCTTGATCTTTCTGTTTGGACAGAATTATTTATGCCCGGCAAATACCGCCGCAGCGCATACGCAGAGCCTATGGGATACGGAAAATATGCCTTACTCTTTCCCAGTACGAATACTGCAAACCGCAGCAGCAACAGCATCGGCGGCATACTGGATAAGAATAAACTTACCCTCTATGATACAAACGCCTTTAACCGGGATTGCGCTTTCTTTTGCCGGGCTGATGCTCCAGAAGAGCAGGAAAACATTAAAGATGCAAGCTTTTTTGATATTTCGGAAAACCTGAATAAAGAAGATAAATATATAGCCTGCTTCACTCTGACTCAGCCCATAGACTACGAAACCATATACCGCTTCTGCGTAGATAATAAAATTCTCTCTAATCTGTGGTTTCAGGTATATACCGGCGATGAAAGCTTTGGCCCGAATATAGGCTTTGCGCCTGATACTGCATCCGACTCAAGCACAAATCTTTGGTGGGATGATGCCGCATATCCCAACCTTATACAGCCTTATGGTTGGAAAATGGAAGAAGAACCGGAGAAAATTCATTTTATCAGCCTTTTAAAATATTTAAAGGATAATCCGGAATTTGCTGAAATTATGGGAAATCTGCCACGTGATTATGAGAGCCGTATTGACAATATGATTTCCTATGTTAATGAAAACGGATTGCAGATAGGAGGCTTTTCATTTACGGGAACCAAAGCTGATATTCTCGCTCTACAAAATGAGCCGATTATTCAAAGCGTAATCGCATCACCCGCTCAATAAGCTTTTATATTCAGTATCCTAACAAAAATTTAATTTGACTTTTTCCGAAAGCCGGCGTATAACTAAATTAACAACTAAATAGTGAACGGGAGCTTGTATTACAGGCTGAGAGTAAGGATGGACCTTAGACCGTGAACCTGATTTGGGTAATGCCAACGTAGGGATACACAGATGCGCGTATTTACGGGAGTTGCCTGAATAAGGCAGCTCTCGTTTTTTTATGCGAAAGGAAGTGGCAGAAAATTAAAAACCCGCTCCATTATACAGCGGGACGCCATTGCAGTTTCAACGCAGACTAATTTAAACTTACAGTCCTAAAGGAGAAAAATAAAATGTTCAAAGAAATGCTCAATAACGTACGCTCTAAAACCCCGCTCATTCACAACATCACAAACTATGTAACCGTCAATGACTGTGCAAACATTCTGCTTGCCTGCGGCGGTTCTCCCATTATGTCCGATGACATCAGCGAGGTTGAGGAAATCACCTCCATATGCGGCGGTCTTAATATAAATATCGGTACATTAAATGCAAATACCATTCCTTCCATGTTTGCAGCAGGTAAAAAGGCAAACGAGCTGGGACACCCTGTGGTTTTAGACCCCGTTGGTGCCGGTGCATCAAGCCTTCGCACCAATACCGCCCATAAGCTTCTTGAGGAAGTTAAGTTTGCAGCAATTCGCGGAAACATTTCCGAGGTGAAAGCCCTCATAAACGGAGAAGGCACTACAAGAGGCGTTGATGCAGACGTTGCAGACACCGTAAACGAAGACACACTGCCTCAGGCTGTAAACTTTGCAAAAGCATTTTCCGCCAAAACCGGTGCAATCATTGCAATTACAGGCGCAATAGACATTATTGCAGACGCTGAAAAAGCATATGTTCTTTATAACGGACATTCCATGATGAGCTCTGTTACCGGTACCGGCTGCCAGCTTTCCGCCTTGACTGCCGCTTATCTTACCGCAAATCCCGAGCACCCTCTGGAGGCAGTTGCAGCCGCAGTTTGCGCAATGGGTGTATGCGGACAGATTGCACACGACCGTATGACCGAGCTTGACGGCAACTCCAGCTACCGCAACTATATTATTGATGCCATACACAATCTTGACGGCGACACTCTGGATAAGATGGCAAATTACAAGGTGATGTAAAACTCTCGCCGCTCTTTCAGGCGAAATGATCAAGAAATGATCAAATGAACAAATTTTGATTTATTAAAGCTGACACAGTTTTGATAAAAAGCGGCAGAATGGGGGCACCACTTTATGTCGCTTAATAAAAATAATGCAATAAGGAGACTAAGCAATGAAAACAGCATTATCAATCGCAGGAAGTGATTCCAGCGGAGGCGCCGGTATTCAGGCCGATTTGAAAACCATGACCATGAATGGTGTTTTTGCCATGAGCGCAATCACAGCACTTACAGCACAGAACACAACCGGCGTTAGAGCTATTTCGGAGGTTACTCCGGAATTTTTGAAACAGCAGATTGATGCCGTGTTTGAGGACATTCGTCCTGACGCGGTAAAAATCGGTATGGTATCTTCGGTAGGTCTGATTGAAGCTATCGCAGAGCGTCTGCGCTTTTATCAATCAGAAAATATTGTCCTTGACCCTGTTATGGTTGCAACCAGCGGCGCCCGACTTATTTCATCAGACGCAGTAGATGCGCTGAAAAGGGAGCTTATACCCCTTGCAACCGTAATAACCCCCAACATTCCCGAAGCAGAAGTGCTTTCCGGGATGAGTATCCAGAACGAGCAGGACATGCAGAAAGCCGCAAAAATGATAGGGGATAAGTATTCCTGCGCGGTGTTGTGCAAGGGCGGTCACAGAATCAATGATGCAAATGACCTGCTCTATGTAGAGGGACAAGAAAAATGGTTCTACGGCAAGCGTATTGATAACCCCAATACCCACGGTACGGGCTGCACGCTTTCCAGTGCCATTGCCTCAAATCTTGCAAAAGGCTATGACCTTGAAACTTCTGTTCAGCGTGCAAAGGATTATATTTCCGGCGCATTGGCAGACATGCTGGATCTTGGAAAGGGAAGCGGTCCTATGAACCACGCCTTTAACCTTGCAGGACAGTTTAAAGACTGAAAGTAATAAAATTTTTGATTGATAAAAGAAAGGAAATACTAAAATGAGCCAGAAATTTGATGGATATGCAGCAGAGTACGATTCATGGTTTATGCAGAACGAGAACCTCTTTAACAGCGAGCTTCTTCTCTATAAGAAGGTGCTGGGTGATATAAGCGGCAAGCGGGTTCTCTCCGTTGGCTGCGGCAGCGGTCTTTTTGAAAGCATGATAGAGCACAGCAATATTGAAGGCGTTGAGCCCTCCAGAGACATGGGCGCAATAGCCGAAAAGCGCGGCTTAAACGTAATTGCATACGGTACTATCGAAGAAGTTGAGCTGGAAGATAATGCTTATGATATAATATACTTTAACGGCAGTTCCAGCTACATTGAAGATCTTAAGCCTGTCTACGAAAAGTGCAAAAAGGCACTTAAAGAAGGCGGCCGGATTATCTTAATGGACGTTCCCAAAGAGAGTGCTTTCGGCTTCATGTATCTGCTTGCAAAGGCCGTAGGAACATTTGAACACCCCTCCCTTAACGGTGTAATGCCTGCGGTTCCTTATCCTCTTGAGCTTTGCTACGCCGGTGTATGGCACTCTTCCGAAGAGAAGATCAATGTACTTAAAGAGCTGGGCTTCAAGAACTTCAAGTTCTACCAGACTCTGCTTAAAAACCCCATGTATACCAACGAAGAAGTTGAGGATGTGGTTGAGGGCTACACCTCCGGCGGTTACGTATCCATAATTGCAGAAAAATAATTTTCAGGAGGTCGTATATTTTGAAACTAAGTGAGAGGCTTTATACGGCAGTACAGGATATATGGCCTGACTATCTGAACCATCCATTTGTCGTTCAAATGGCTGATGGCAGCCTGCCGCTTGAAAAATTCCGGTACTATATGCTTCAGGATTACGTCTATCTCAGAGATTACATAAAAATCTTTGCAGCCTGTCTTGAGAAAACCGACGATTTTCAGCTTGTGCGCTTTTTCAGCGATAACATTGCAGCAGTTCTGGATGAAACCGAAAGAGTTCATGTGCCCTATATGAAGCGGCTTGGTATTACAAATGAGGAAATTTCAGCAGTTGAACCGCATATTGATAATTGCAGCTACACCCATTACATGTACACCGAGGCCCAGACCGGAAACGTTCTGAGCGGGCTTACAGCTCTTTTAAACTGCTCATGGACTTACGACTATATTTCAGAAAATATGGTCAAAAAATATCCCGACGCTCCGCTCCATGAAAATTACGGACAGTGGTTTGCAGGCTATATAAGCCCCGAATATAAGCAAACCAACACCGATTTAATTAACATGGTTGACCACTTAAGCGCAGATGTAAGCGACAAAGATGCTGAAAAGCTCATTCAAATTTTCAAAAAATGCAGCGAATACGAAATGCATTTCTGGAATATGGCTTATTCAATGGGTAAATAAAAAAATAAGAGACGTTCCGTTTGGAACGC